>JAENZK010000023.1 GCA_016841285.1 Guptibacillus hwajinpoensis
TCAACTTGCTAACAACACCAGTTTCAAGCAGTAATTCAGGAGTTACTTCTGTTCCGTTCTCGAATCGATTTGATGTTTCAAGATTAACGATCGCATAGTCTTTGCGGTTAATGTTTGTAAATCCACGTTTTGGTAGACGTTGGAATAGAGGCATTTGTCCACCTTCAAATCCAAGACGTACACCGCCGCCTGAACGTGCACCTTGACCTTTATGACCTCTACCTGATGTTTTACCATTACCGGAAGCCATACCACGTCCTACGCGATTGCGTTCTTTACGAGAACCTTCTGCTGGTTTTAACTCATGTAGTTTCATTCTTGCACCTCCTCTTTATTTAAAATTAGAATATTAAACTTCTTCAACTAATACTAAATGTGATACTTTATTAATCATTCCACGAATTGCTGCATTATCTTCGTGAACAACAGTTTGATGTATTTTGCGTAAACCTAAAGTTTGTACAGTAGCTCTTTGGTCTTGTGGACGACCAATAACACTGCGTTTGAGGGTGATTTGTAATTTATTAGCCATTTTTTTCCCTCCTTATCCTAACAGCTCTTCAACTGTTTTACCACGTAACTTCGCAACTTCATTAGCACGTTTTAAGTCCTTTAATCCTTCGATTGTAGCACGCACCATATTAATTGGAGTATTAGATCCTAGTGATTTAGATAGGATATCACCTACACCAGCTAATTCAAGTACCGCACGAACAGGACCACCTGCGATAACTCCTGTACCTTCAGAAGCAGGTTTTAATAGCACATTACCTGCACCAAATCGACCTATAACTTCATGCGGAATTGTAGTTCCGACGATAGGTACATTAATTAAGTTTTTCTTAGCATCTTCGATTGCTTTACGAATCGCATCAGGAACTTCTTGTGCTTTACCAGTTCCGAAACCTACATGACCATTTTTATCACCAACAACGACTAGCGCAGCGAAGCGGAAGCGACGACCACCTTTAACAACCTTGGCAACACGGTTTACCGTAACCACGCGCTCTTCAAGCTCTAATTTATTTGGATCAACAAGACGCATTAATTTCCCTCCTTTTTTATTAGAATTCAAGACCAGCTTCACGAGCAGATTCTGCTAATGCTTTAATTCTTCCATGATATAAGTAGCCCCCACGATCAAAGACTACCACTTTAACACCTTTTTCAATTCCACGCTTAGCAACTAATTCACCGATCTTTTGAGCTGCCTCAACGTTTCCAGTTGACTCAAGATTTAAATCTTTTTCAACTGTAGATGCACTAGCTAATGTTACTTTATTAACATCATCGATTAATTGAGCGTAAATATGCTGATTTGAACGATATACGTTTAAACGTGGACGCTCAGCTGTTCCACTTACTTTAGCACGAACACGACCATGTCTTTTCTTACGCACAGCGTTTTTGTCTAGCTTAGTAATCATTCCGGATTCACTCCTTTCTTCTACTATAAGAAGCGTTATTTCTTAGCAGTTTTACCTTCTTTACGACGTACGAATTCACCTTCGTAACGAATACCTTTACCTTTATATGGCTCCGGCGGACGTACTGCTCTAATATTTGAAGCAATTGCGCCAACGCGCTCTTTATCAATACCTTTAACAATGACCTTTGTATTAGAAGGAACTTCGATTTCAATGCCCTCTTCTGGTTGAATTTCTACTGGATGTGAGTAACCAACGTTAAGAACAAGTTTGTTACCAGACTTAGTAGCACGGTAACCAACCCCGATTAAATCAAGTGATTTTTGGTAGCCGTTAGTTACACCTTCAACCATATTTCCAAGGATAGCACGTGTTGTACCGTGTAAAGAACGATGTTCTTTAGAATCAGAAGGACGTTCAACTGAAAGAACATTGTCTTCAACTTTAATTGTCATTTGAGGATTAAAAGAACGTGTTAACTCGCCCTTAGGTCCCTTTACTGTAATTACGTTACTATTATTTGTTAGAGTAACGCCTTGTGGAATCTCAAGTATTTTCTTACCAATACGAGACATTTGTTACACCTCCATTCATGAAAAAAATCTTACCAAACGTATGCTAGGATTTCTCCGCCAACTTGTTTTGCACGAGCATCTTTATCAGTAACAACACCGCTAGATGTTGAAACGATCGCAATACCTAATCCATTAAGTACGCGTGGTACTTCGTTAGCTTTTGCGTAAACACGTAAACCAGGCTTACTAATACGTTTTAAGCCAGTAATTACACGTTCGTTATTAGCCCCGTATTTAAGGAAAATACGGATAATACCTTGCTTGTTATCTTCGATATATTCAACGTCACGTACGAATCCTTCACTCTTAAGGATTTCAGCGATATCTCTCTTAAGTTTTGATGCAGGAATTTCTAACTTTTCGTGACGGACCATATTCGCATTACGGATGCGAGTAAGCATATCTGCAATTGGATCAGTCATAACCATATTTTTTACCTCCTTCCCAAATTAAGGGTTTACCAACTTGCTTTTTTAACACCAGGGATTTGACCTGCGTATGCTAATTCACGGAAACAAATACGGCAAAGTTTGAATTTGCGTAATACTGAGTGTGGACGACCACAGCGTTCACAACGAGTGTATTCTTGAACTGCAAACTTTTGCTTACGTTTTTGCTTAACGATCATTGATTTCTTGGCCACGAATTTCCCTCCTTTTTAATTACTTTTGAAACGGCATGCCCATTTGAGTTAATAACTCACGAGCTTCTTCATCTGTATTAGCAGTAGTAACAATAACAATGTCCATACCGCGTACTTTAGATACTTTATCGTAATCAATTTCAGGGAAAATCAACTGTTCTTTAACACCAAGAGTGTAGTTACCACGACCGTCAAATGATTTCTTAGAAATACCTCTAAAGTCACGAACACGAGGTAATGAAACAGAAACTAGTTTATCTAAGAATTGATACATGCGCTCACCACGAAGGGTAACTTTTGCACCGATAGGCATTCCTTCACGTAATCTGAATCCTGCAATTGACTTTTTCGCTCTAGTTACAACAGGCTTTTGACCTGTAATAGCAGCTAATTCTTCAACAGCATTATCTAATGCTT
This sequence comes from Guptibacillus hwajinpoensis, assembly GCA_016841285.1. Taxonomy (GTDB): domain Bacteria; phylum Bacillota; class Bacilli; order Bacillales; family Bacillaceae_J; genus Schinkia. The sequence continues at coordinate 3,063 of JAENZK010000023.1, forward strand.
TTGAGTTTTGAACAGCATCACCAACACCCATGTTGATAACGATCTTTTCAATCTTAGGTGCTTGCATAACTGATGTATAGTTAAACTTGCTCACAAGAGCTGGAACAACTTCATTATTGAACTTTTCTTTTAGGCGATTCACTAGTCGCGACCTCCTTTCTTTACAAACTATTTATCTAATACTTCACCTGATTTTTTTGCAATACGTACTTTCTTACCATCAACTTCTTTGTAACCTACGCGTGTAGGATTGCCAGTCTTTGGATCGATTGGCATTACATTTGATACATGAATAGGTGCCTCTTGGCTCATGATTCCACCTTGAGGATTCATTTGAGACGGCTTTGAATGTTTTTTAATAACGTTCACGCCTTCTACTAAGACACGGTCCTTTTTAGGATATGCTTCAAGGATTACGCCTTGCTTGCCCTTGTCTTTACCAGAGATCACTTGTACCTTATCACCTTTTTTTACATGCATCTTATAGACACCTCCTTCAAGGCAAAAAATAAGATCTTTATAGTACTTCTGGAGCTAATGAAACAATTTTCATAAAGTTTCTTTCACGTAATTCACGAGCCACTGGGCCAAAGATACGTGTACCACGTGGACTCTTGTCATCACGGATAATTACACATGCATTTTCATCAAAACGAATATATGAGCCGTCTGAACGACGAGCACCACTCTTAGTGCGTACAATTACAGCTTTAACAACGTCACCTTTTTTGACAACGCCCCCTGGTGTTGCTTGCTTGACAGTACATACAATAACATCACCGATATTAGCTGTCTTTTTGCCAGAGCCACCAAGAACTTTGATTGTTAAAACTTCACGTGCACCTGAGTTGTCAGCAACTTTTAATCGAGTTTCTTGTTGAATCATCGATTAGTACCTCCTTTCGGAACACAAATTATTACCGAACTTTATTATTAGATAATTACTGCTTCTTCTACTACTTCAACTAAACGGAATCGCTTTGTAGCTGAAAGCGGACGAGTTTCCATGATCTTTACGATATCACCAATTTTTGCTTGGTTTTTCTCATCATGAGCTTTATACTTTTTAGAGTATTTAACACGCTTGCCGTATAGTGAATGTTTTTTGTAAGTTTCTACTACTACAGTGATCGTTTTATCCATTTTATCAGATACAACACGACCTACATATACCTTACGTTGGTTGCGTTCACTCATTTACGCTAACCTCCTCTCGATTATCGATTGTTAACACCAAGTTCTCTTTCGCGAATAATCGTCTTCATACGAGCAATCGCCTTGCGTACCTCACGAATACGAGTAGTGTTCTCTAATTGACCAGTCGCAAGCTGGAAACGAAGGTTAAATAATTCTTCTTTTAAAGATTTTACTTTTTGTTCAACTTCGGCAGTGGTTAAATCACGGATTTCATTAGCCTTCATTAGTTTCACCACCAATATCTTCGCGTTTTACAAACTTACATTTTACAGGCAACTTGTGTGCAGCAAGACGTAAAGCTTCACGTGCTACTTCTTCAGATACACCTGCGATTTCAAACATAACTTTTCCAGGTTTAACTACTGCTACCCAACCTTCAGGAGCACCTTTACCGGAACCCATCCGTACTTCTAATGGTTTCGCTGTAAATGGCTTAGATGGGAAGATTTTAATCCAAACTTTACCGCCACGTTTCATATAACGAGTCATTGCACGACGAGCAGCTTCAATTTGGCGGTTAGAGATCCAAGATCCTTCAAGTGATTGTAAACCGAACTCACCGAAGTGTACTTCAGTACCGCCTTTAGCGCGACCACGCATATTTCCGCGGTGTTCTCTACGATACTTAACGCGTTTTGGTAATAACATTATTGGTTTCCTCCTTCCTCATCTTTCGTTGCTCTTTTCTTAGTAGGAAGAACTTCACCACGGTAGATCCATACTTTTACACCTAACTTACCATAAGTAGTGTCAGCTTCTGCAGTACCATAATCGATATCCGCACGTAATGTATGAAGTGGTACAGTACCCTCACTATAATGTTCTGAACGAGCAATATCAGCTCCACCTAAACGACCAGAAACCATTGTTCTGATTCCTTTAGCACCTGCACGCATAGCACGTTGGATAGCTTGCTTTTGTGCACGACGGAATGATACGCGGTTTTCAAGCTGGCGAGCAATATTTTCAGCAACTAATGTTGCATCAATGTCAGCTTTTTTAACTTCCATAATATTAATGTGAACTCGCTTGCCGCTTAACTCATTAAGAGCTTTACGTAGTGCTTCAACTTCTGTTCCACCTTTACCGATAACCATTCCTGGCTTAGCAGTGTGGATTGCGATATTCACACGGTTTGCAGCACGTTCGATTTCGATTTTAGAAACTGCCGCATCTGATAAACGTTTGCTAATATATTCACGGATTTTAATATCTTCATGTAATAGATCAGCATAATCTTTACCTGCGAACCATCTTGATTCCCAGTCACGAATTATACCAACTCGAAGTCCGTTAGGATTTACTTTTTGACCCACTACTATCCCTCCTTACTTTTCAGATACCACTACTGTAATGTGGCTAGTACGTTTGTTGATTGCGCTCGCGCGTCCTTGAGCACGTGGTCGGAAACGTTTTAAAGTTGGACCTTCATCAACGAATGCTTGAGAAACTACTAAGTTGTTTATATCCATTTCGTAGTTATGCTCTGCATTTGCAATAGCAGATTTTAATACCTTCTCGATAACAGGAGAAGCTGTTTTTGGTGTGTGGCGAAGAATCGCGATTGCTTCACCTACTTGCTTTCCTCTGATTAAGTCAATAACCATACGAGCTTTACGAGGAGCAATACGAACAGTTCTTGCGATCGATTTAGCTTGCTTTACTTCCATTGAAGTACCTCCTCTCTAACTAACGTCTTGTTTTCTTATCGTCATCCGCATGACCTTTATAAGTGCGGGTAGGAGCAAATTCGCCCAATTTATGACCAACCATATCCTCAGTCACGAATACTGGAACATGCTTGCGTCCATCATAAACAGCAACAGTGTGCCCGATAAATTCTGGGAAAATTGTAGAACGACGAGACCAAGTTTTGATAACTTGCTTTTTGCTAGACTCGTTCAGCCCTTCAACCTTCTTCATTAAATGATCATCGACAAATGGTCCTTTTTTCAAGCTACGACCCATGAATGAACCTCCCTTCGTGATTGCGCCACGGTTCTATTGAACCGCAGTACAATCGCGTTATTTTTTACGACGACGAACAATAAATTTGTCTGACGCTTTATTTTTCTTACGTGTTTTAGCACCAAGTGTTGGTTTACCCCATGGTGACATTGGTGATTTACGACCGATAGGTGCTTTACCTTCACCACCACCGTGTGGATGGTCATTAGGGTTCATTACAGATCCACGAACTGTAGGACGAATGCCTAACCAACGAGAACGACCTGCTTTACCAACGTTTACTAGTTCATGCTCTAAGTTGCCCACTTGGCCAACAGTAGCGCGACATGCAGCTAAGATCTGGCGAACCTCACCTGACATTAAACGAACTAGTACATATTTTCCTTCTTTACCTAATACTTGAGCTTCAGCACCAGCAGAACGAACTAATTGTCCACCACGACCTGGCTTTAACTCAATATTATGGATTACAGTACCGACTGGGATATTTGCAAGTGGTAATGCATTACCAACTTTAATATCTGCTTCCGGACCTGAGAATACTTCTTGACCAACTTGTAAACCTTTTGGCGCAAGGATATAACGTTTTTCACCATCAACATAGTTGATTAACGCGATGTTTGCAGTACGGTTTGGATCGTTCTCGATAGTAGCAACGCGTCCTGGTATTCCATCTTTATCACGTTTAAAATCGATTAAACGATATTGACGCTTATGTCCGCCACCTTGATGACGTGTTGTGATTTTACCTTGGTTATTACGTCCACCTTTTTTGTGTAACGGTGCTAGTAATGATTTTTCTGGTGTGTCAGTTGTGATTTCAGCGAAATCTAAACCTGTCATACCACGACGACCGTTTGACGTAGGATTATACTTTTTAATCGCCATTTCGGTTTCCCTCCTTCACTATCATTTTATGCTTCGAAGAATTCTAATTCTTTGCTATCAGCAGTTAATTTTACGATTGCTTTTTTACGTTTTGGTGTAGTACCTGTATATCGACCTACACGCTTGAATCTACCGTCATAATTTTGAACGTTAACTTTTTCAACTTTTACGCCGAAAATTTGCTCAATAGCTTGTTTAACTTCTGTTTTGTTAGCTCTTGTATCTACTTCAAATGTGTATTTCTTTTCACCCATTAATTCAGTAGAACGTTCAGTTATCACGGGGCGCTTAATAATATCACGAGGATCTTTCATTATGCAAGCACCTCCCCTACTTTTTCAGCTGCTTCTTTTGTAATTACCATTTTATCATGGTTCATTACATCCAAAACATTTACTCCATTAGCGTCTACAACAGTAACACCAGGAATATTACGTGCTGATAACTCAACTGTTTGGTTTGCATCAGCTGTAACGATTAAAACTTTCTTGTTTAAAGATAGAGCATTTAACACTTGAACCATGTCTTTTGTTTTTGGTGCTTCAATTGTTAAATTTTCTAACACTACTAAATCATTGTCTAATACTTTAGTTGATAGAGCTGATTTAATAGCTAAACGACGTACTTTCTTAGGAAGCTTGTAAGAATAGCTTCTTGGTGTAGGTCCGAATACAATACCTCCACCTCTCCATTGTGGAGAACGAATTGAACCTTGGCGTGCGCGTCCAGTTCCTTTTTGGCGCCATGGCTTTCTTCCGCCACCGCTTACTTCAGAGCGATTTTTAACTTTATGAGTACCTTGACGACGTGTTGCACGTTGCATAAGGATCGCGTCAAAAAGTACATTACTATTTGGTTCAATACCAAATACCGCATCAGAAAGTTCAACTTCACCTACTTGTGAACCTGCTTGATTATAAAGTGCTACTTTAGGCATCTAATTTTCCTCCTTTCCGAACAATTATTTGTTACCTTTAACCGCACTAAGGATTTTTACATAGCTCTTTTTAGCTCCAGGAACATTTCCTTTAACTAAAATAAGATTACGTTCTGCATCTACTTTTACAATTTCAAGATTTTGAACTGTAATTTGTTCTCCACCCATTTGTCCAGGTAACGCTTTACCTTTAAATACGCGGTTTGGAGCAACTGGTCCCATTGAACCAGGGCGACGGTGATAACGTGATCCGTGAGCCATAGGGCCTCGAGATTGGTTATGACGCTTGATTGCACCTTGGAACCCTTTACCTTTAGAAGTTCCTGTTACGTCTACAAGCTCACCTTCTGTAAATAAATCAACTTTGACTTCCTGACCAACTTCATACTCCCCAGCGTTAATACCGCGGATTTCACGGACGAAGCGCTTAGGAGCTGTATTTGCTTTTGCTGCATGACCTTTTTCAGGTTTATTTGTACGTGATTCTTTTTTGTCAGCAAATCCTAATTGAACTGCTTCGTAACCATCAGTATCAACAGTTTTCTTTTGTAGAACAACATTTGCTTCAGCTTGGATTACTGTTACTGGGATTAGATCACCGTTTTCTGAGAAAACTTGAGTCATGCCAATCTTTCTACCTAAGATTCCTTTGGTCATTTGTCACACCTCCTGAATTTAATATCATTTTTTATTTTAAATTAAAGTTTAATTTCAATGTCTACACCAGATGGTAAGTCTAAACGCATTAATGAATCAACAGTTTGTGGTGTTGGATTGATAATGTCGATTAAACGCTTATGTGTACGCATTTCGAATTGCTCACGAGAATCTTTATACTTGTGCACCGCACGAAGAATTGTGTAAACAGATTTTTCCGTTGGCAACGGAATCGGACCAGATACTTTTGCACCAGAACGTTTTGCAGTTTCTACAATTTTCTCAGCTGATTGATCAAGAATTCTGTGATCGTAAGCCTTTAAACGTATACGAATTTTTTCTTTTGCCATTATTTTCCCTCCTTTATCGCCCATTTTAGAATAGACATACTCCGTGGAAATTTCCTCACACTCGCCATGGCAAAGGGGCCGGGTGTGTCAGCAACCTTCCACATCATAGCTGTAAACGACCAACATTCACTATTATATAAAAAAATACAATAGATTGCAACAAGAAATAAAATCAATTTTGGCTCGGCAAAATTGTGCCCAGATTTTTTCGAGTTTGCTCGAAAAACTACCTCTGAAAATCTGTGGCATCCGCCGGAGGCTTTAACTTTATTCGGCAGAATAAAGTTAATTTTTTTGTTTTCCTGAGCACTTTTATAATTATACATACCTAGTAGGATGAATTCAAGATGTATGGTTAATGTCTAATAATTCTAATTTAAAACAAAAAAAGAAAGCAGCCAGCGAGTACTGACTGCTTTCTTCTATTATATTAATTACTCAATGATTGTAGCAACAACGCCAGCGCCTACTGTACGTCCACCTTCACGAATTGAGAACTTTGTTCCTTCTTCAATCGCAACTGTAGTGATTAGTTCAACAGTCATTTCGATGTTGTCACCAGGCATTACCATTTCAGTACCTTCTGGTAACTTGATGATTCCAGTTACGTCAGTTGTACGGAAATAGAACTGCGGGCGATAGTTTGAGAAGAATGGAGTATGACGTCCACCTTCTTCTTTTGATAAAACGTAAACTTCAGCTTTGAAAGTTTTGTGTGGTGTAATTGAACCTGGCTTAGCAAGTACTTGACCACGTTGGATGTCATCACGTGCAACACCACGAAGTAATGCACCGATGTTGTCCCCAGCTTCAGCATAGTCAAGAAGCTTACGGAACATTTCAACACCTGTTACAGTTGTGCTCTTAGCCTCTTCAGCAAGACCAACGATCTCAACTACGTCACCAACTTTAACTTGTCCGCGCTCTACACGTCCAGTAGCAACTGTACCACGACCAGTGATTGAGAATACGTCCTCAACTGGCATCATGAATGGCTTATCAGTGTCACGAACTGGGTCTGGAATGTAGCTATCAACTGCATCCATAAGTTCGATGATTTTAGCTTCGTAATCTGCGTCTCCTTCAAGAGCTTTAAGAGCAGAACCTTTGATTACTGGAATATCATCACCAGGGAAGTCATACTCAGAAAGTAAGTCACGAACTTCCATTTCTACTAATTCTAGTAATTCTTCGTCATCAACCATATCACACTTGTTCATGAATACAACAAGGTAAGGTACACCAACCTGACGAGAAAGTAAGATGTGCTCACGAGTTTGTGGCATTGGACCGTCAGTAGCAGAAACTACTAGGATACCGCCGTCCATTTGAGCTGCACCAGTGATCATGTTTTTAACATAGTCAGCGTGTCCTGGGCAGTCAACGTGTGCATAGTGACGTGCATCAGTTTCATATTCTACGTGTGCTGTAGAGATTGTGATTCCACGCTCTCTTTCTTCAGGTGCACCATCGATTTGATCATATGCACGAGCTTCTGCTTTACCAGACTTTGCAAGTACAGAAGTAATAGCAGCTGTTAGAGTTGTTTTACCATGGTCAACGTGTCCGATTGTACCAATGTTAACATGGGGTTTTGAACGGTCAAATTTAGCTTTTGCCATTTGAGATTTCCTCCTTAAAATTTATAATGATTTATTGTTTTTTTTATATATGTAAGGGACGGGAATTCAAAGAATTCCCAATAACCAACTTACTATAAAATTTAAATTAATGCAATGTTAATTGATTATGCACCAGTATTTTTCTTGATAATTTCTTCAGAGATTGACTTAGGAACCTCTTCGTAATGATCAAAGTGCATTGAGTAAGTTCCGCGGCCTTGTGTGTTTGAACGTAATGCAGTTGCATAACCAAACATTTCGGAAAGTGGAACCATAGAACGAACTACCTGTGCATTACCACGAGCTTCCATACCTTCAACGCGTCCACGGCGGGAAGTTACATCTCCCATGATATCGCCCATGTATTCTTCAGGTACTACGATTTCAACTTTCATCATAGGCTCTAATAGAACTGGGTTACATTTTGTTTTTGCGTTTTTAAGTGCTAATGATGCTGCAACTTTAAACGCCATTTCATTTGAGTCTACATCATGGTAAGAACCATCAAATAATGTAGCTTTAACATCGATTAATGGATAGCCAGCAAGTACACCGTTTTGTAATGCATCTTCTAATCCTGATTGGATAGCTGGTACGTATTCTCTTGGAACTACACCACCGACGATAGCATTAACAAATTCAAAGCCTTTGCCTTCTTCATTAGGTTCGAATTTAATCCATACGTGACCGTATTGTCCACGTCCACCTGACTGACGTACGAATTTACCTTCAACTTCAGCAGTTTGACGGAATGTTTCACGGTAAGAAACCTGTGGAGCACCCACGTTAGCTTCTACTTTAAATTCACGTTTCATACGATCAACGATGATATCTAAGTGAAGCTCACCCATACCAGAGATGATAGTTTGTCCTGTTTCTGGGTTTGTTTCTGTACGGAAAGTTGGATCCTCTTCAGCAAGCTTTTGTAACGCAATACCCATTTTGTCTTGGTCTGCTTTTGATTTTGGCTCAACTGATAATGAAATAACTGGCTCTGGGAACTCCATAGATTCAAGAATTACTTGATTCTTTTCATCACATAGCGTGTCACCAGTTGTTGTATCTTTTAAACCAACAGCCGCTGCGATATCTCCTGCATATACTTGCGGAATCTCTTCACGGTGGTTCGCGTGCATTTGTAGGATACGTCCTACACGCTCACGCTTACCTTTTGTTGAGTTTATTACGTATGAACCAGAATTAAGAATACCTGAGTATACGCGGAAGAATGTTAACTTACCAACGTAAGGGTCAGTCATAATCTTAAATGCTAGCGCTGAGAATGGCTCTTCATCACTTGCATGACGCTCTGTCTCTTCATCAGTATCAGGTAATGTACCTTTAATTGATGGGATATCGATTGGAGCTGGTAGATAATCGATTACAGCATCAAGCATTAATTGAACACCTTTGTTCTTAAATGCTGTACCGCATAGCACAGGATAGAATTCAACATTTAGAGTACCTTTACGAATAGCTGCCTTAATTTCATCATTAGTAAGCTCTTCGCCTTCAAGATACTTCATCATTAATTCTTCATCTAACTCAGCTGCTGCTTCGATTAATTTCCCGCGATATTCTTCAGCTAATTCCTTCATATCTTCTGGAATTTCAACTTCTTGGATGTCTGTTCCAAGGTCATTACCATACATAGTAGCCTTCATTGTGATAAGGTCAATAATTCCTTTGAACTCATCTTCAGCTCCGATTGGTAATTGAATTGGATGTGCGTTGGCAGCTAAACGATCATGAAGTGTTTTAACTGAATATAAGAAATCCGCACCCATTTTATCCATTTTGTTAACAAATACAACACGTGGAACTCCATAAGTTGTCGCTTGACGCCAAACTGTTTCAGTTTGCGGTTCTACACCTGATTGTGCATCTAATACTGTTACCGCACCATCTAATACACGAAGTGAACGCTCAACTTCAACGGTGAAGTCTACGTGTCCTGGTGTATCGATGATATTAACGCGGTGACCTTTCCACTGAGCTGTTGTTGCAGCAGAAGTGATTGTGATTCCACGCTCCTGCTCCTGCTCCATCCAGTCCATTTGAGAAGCTCCTTCATGAGTTTCTCCAATTTTATGGATACGGCCAGTATAGTAAAGGATGCGCTCCGTAGTTGTTGTTTTACCAGCATCGATGTGTGCCATGATACCAATATTACGAGTTTTTTCTAAGGAGAACTCTCTAGCCATCTATACTTCTCCTTCCTTCTTAGGAAATTAATTAGTAGGTTTATTTTACCAACGATAGTGAGCAAATGCTTTGTTAGCTTCTGCCATTTTGTGTGTATCTTCACGTTTCTTAACTGATGCGCCAGTATTGTTAGCAGCATCAAGAATTTCATTCGCTAAACGCTCTTCCATTGTTTTTTCGCCGCGATTACGTGAATACTGTACTAACCAACGTAATCCAAGAGTACTACGACGCTCAGGACGAACTTCAACTGGAACTTGATAGTTAGCACCACCTACACGGCGTGCGCGAACTTCAAGTACAGGCATGATGTTCTTAAGAGCTTGTTCGAATACTTCCTTTGGATCATTGCCAGTACGTTCTTTGATGATATCAAACGCATTATAAAGAATTGTTTGAGCTTTACCTCTTTTTCCGTCAACCATGATTTGATTGATTAAGCGTGTGATCAGCTTTGAATTGTAAATCGGATCAGGTAATACGTCTCTACGAGTTACAGGACCTTTACGTGGCATATGATACCCTCCCTTCATTATTTTTATTTAGATGAAACATTATTTTTTAGCTGCTTTTGGTCTCTTTGTACCATATTTAGAACGGCCTTGCATACGATTGTTAACACCTGCAGTATCTAATGCACCACGTACAATGTGATAACGTACCCCTGGAAGGTCTTTTACACGACCGCCACGAATTAATACTACGCTGTGTTCTTGTAGGTTATGGCCGATTCCTGGAATGTAAGCTGTTACCTCGATTCCATTTGTTAAGCGTACACGAGCATATTTACGTAACGCTGAGTTTGGCTTCTTAGGAGTCATAGTTCCTACACGAGTACAAACACCGCGTTTTTGTGGTGAAGAAAGATCTGTTTGTTCTTTCTTCATGCTGTTATAACCTTTGTTTAACGCAGGAGATTTAGATTTTACAATCTTGCTGCTGCGTCCCTTACGAACTAATTGGTTCATAGTAGGCATTTTGTTTTCCTCCCTTCCTTTTTTATGTCCACATATCCAGGTGGTTCATTTTTTAGCCAAAAACAATGTCTTTGTTAGAGCGGCGTAAACCGCTCCACAAAAACATTTTCAGGCTTTTATAGCAACTGTTGCAGCACCAACTTCTATTCCACACGCTTTACCAAGCTTTTTCATTGACTCAACTCTTACGACTGGAATTCCATTTTCATCCGCTGCTAGCAGTACTTTATTTGTCACACGCCGATCGGCATCGTCGGCTATGATGACTTCGGACACTTCTTTTTCCTTAATGGCTTTAAGGGTTTGTTTTGAACCGATAACAAGTCCCTTTGCCTGTGACACTTTTTCATAAGACATGTAGCGATATCCTCCAAAGTATCTATAATTAAAACACCTTTGTTATAGTATCATTCACAAAGAATAAAGTCAACAAATTATTTATTCTTTTGAAATCAAATCTTTCTCGTCTATTGATGAACGATCAGCTTCATTTAGCTTATCATATCTAACTTTTCGATATCTTGTCATGCCAGTACCAGCTGGAACAAGTTTACCGATGATAACATTTTCTTTAAGTCCTAATAATTCATCGCGCTTTCCTTTGATCGCTGCATCTGTAAGAACTCTCGTAGTTTCTTGGAATGATGCCGCTGATAGGAATGATTCAGTTTCAAGTGATGCTTTTGTAATACCAAGAAGTACCGGTCTTGCGACAGCTGGTCGGCCGCCTTGCAATAGAACGGATTTATTGGCTTCCCTAAATTGATGGATATCTAGTAATGAGCCTGGAAGCACTTCACTATCACCAGCATCTACAACACGTACTTTACGAAGCATTTGACGAACCATAACTTCAACGTGCTTATCACCAATTTCTACCCCTTGCATACGGTAAACCTTTTGCACTTCACGCAACAAGTATTGTTGAACACCGTCTACACCACGAACCTTTAATAACTCCTTAGGATCAATAGAACCTTCAGTTAATTCTTGTCCAGCAACTACTCTGTCACCTTCAGCAACCTTCAGTCTTGAACCATACGGAGCCGTATAGGAGCGGCTTTCCACATCACCTTGAACAACAATTTCTTGTTTATCCTTGACCTCGTTGATTTGAGAAACGATACCAGGTATTTCAGAAATAACCGCTTGACCTTTAGGATTACGCGCTTCGAATAATTCCTGAATACGCGGTAAACCTTGTGTAATATCGTCTCCCGCAACACCACCGGTATGGAATGTACGCATTGTTAACTGTGTGCCAGGCTCACCAATTGATTGAGCAGCAATGATACCAACAGCTTCTCCGACTTCCACATCTTGACCTGTTGCAAGGTTGCGACCATAACATTTTTTACAAACGCCGGCACGTGTATCACAATTAAACACTGATCGGATTTTAACCTGTTCCACACCAGAATCTGCAATCCTTGTAGCGATGTCCTCAGTAATTAACTCATTACGTTTAATAATAACTTCATTTGTTTCAGGATGTTTAACTGTTTCAAATGCAGTACGCCCAACTAAACGTTCATATAAGTTCTCAATTGTTTCAGTTCCATCTTTAAGCGCACTAACGATTAAGCCCCGATCTGTTTTACAGTCGTCCTCACGAACGATAACATCCTGTGCAACATCGACAAGACGTCTTGTTAAATAACCTGAGTCCGCTGTCTTTAACGCAGTATCGGCTAGACCTTTACGAGCACCATGGGTAGAGATAAAGTACTCTAGAACCGTTAGACCTTCACGGAAACTTGATTTGATTGGTAACTCAATAATACGGCCAGCCGGGTTTGCCATAAGACCACGCATACCTGCTAGCTGTGTAAAGTTAGATGCGTTACCACGAGCCCCTGAGTCACTCATCATAAAGATTGGGTTTGATATATCTAAGCTATCCATCAGTTTCTTTTGGATCTCGTCCTTGGCCGAACTCCAGATAGAGATAACACGGTCATAACGCTCTTCATCTGTTATTAGACCTCGTCTAAACTGCTTCATTACACTTGCTATTTTATCTTCAGCTTTTGCTAGAATCTCCTGCTTTTCTGGTAATACTACAATGTCAGCAACACCAACCGTAATACCAGCTTTTGAAGAATATTTAAAACCAAGATCCTTCATACGGTCTAGCATTTTTGAAGTTTCGGTAATATGGAATCTCTTAAATACTTCAGCGATAATATTTCCGAGATACTTTTTCTTGAAAGGTGATATGAGATCACGACTTACAATTTCTTCTTTAATATTCGTTCCAACTGGAACAAAATATTTCTCAGGTGTTTTGACCTCTAAATTATCTTTCGTTGGTTCATTAATGTATGGGAAAGATTTTGGCAAGATTTCGTTAAATACCAATTTCCCTACAGTTGTTAACAACAACATTCCGTTTTGCTCGGCAGTAAATGTTGTATTATTCAAGGAACTTGCGGCTACTGCAACACGTGTATGTAAATGCACATAACCGTTATAATAAGCAATAAGCGCTTCATTAGTATCCTTGAAAACCATACCCTCACCAACGGCACCGGCACGTTCAATTGTTAAATAGTAATTTCCAAGAACCATATCTTGTGATGGTGTAACAACTGGCTTTCCATCCTTAGGATTCAAGATGTTTTGAGCAGCGAGCATCAATAATCTTGCCTCGGCTTGAGCTTCCGCAGACAACGGCACGTGAACAGCCATTTGGTCACCGTCAAAGTCAGCATTATAAGCTGTACATACTAACGGATGAAGGCGAATTGCACGACCTTCAACAAGTGTTGGTTCAAACGCTTGAATACCTAATCTGTGCAATGTCGGGGCACGGTTTAATAGAACTGGATGTTCTTTAATAACCTCTTCCAACACGTCCCAAACTTCAGGCTGAACTCTCTCGATTTTTCGTTTTGCGCTCTTAATATTATGAGCCAATCCTTTTCCAACAAGCTCCTTCATAACAAACGGCTTGAATAGCTCAAGTGCCATTTCCTTTGGCAATCCACATTGGAACATTTTAAGATTTGGACCTACTACAATTACAGAACGGCCAGAGTAGTCAACACGTTTACCTAAAAGGTTTTGACGGAAACGGCCTTGCTTACCTTTTAACATGTGTGACAACGACTTCAATGGACGATTTCCCGGTCCTGTTACAGGTCGACCACGGCGTCCATTATCAATCAAGGCATCAACTGCTTCTTGTAGCATTCTTTTTTCGTTTTGAACGATAATGCTTGGAGCACCTAAATCTAATAGACGCTTTAAGCGATTATTACGGTTAATTACACGACGATATAGGTCGTTAAGGTCAGACGTAGCAAAGCGACCACCATCTAACTGAACCATTGGGCGCAATTCTGGTGGGATAACTGGAAGAACGTCTAGAATCATCCATGATGGATCATTTCCGGAGTTACGGAAAGCTTCAAGAACCTCTAAACGCTTAATCGCACGTGTACGACGTTGTCCTTGGGCGGTACGCAATTCTTCTTTTAATTGGTCTACTTCTTTATCTAAATCAATATCTTGTAATAGTTTACGGATGGCTTCTGCACCCATTTGAGCTTGGAAGGATTGACCATACTTTTCACGGTATGTCCTGTATTCCTTCTCTGAAAGCAACTGTTTCTTTTCTAATGCTGTATTCCCTGTATCGGTTACTACATAAGAAGCGAAATAGATAACTTCTTCAAGTGCACGAGGGGACATATCTAAAGCTAATCCCATTCGACTTGGGATCCCTTTGAAATACCAAATATGGGATACCGGTGCTGCCAATTCGATATGACCCATACGGTCACGACGAACCTTCGCACGAGTTACCTCAACGCCACAGCGATCACATACAACACCTTTATAACGAACTCTTTTATATTTTCCGCAGTGACATTCCCAGTCTTTCGTTGGACCAAAAATACGCTCACAGAATAAACCGTCTTTTTCCGGCTTTAAAGTACGGTAATTAATTGTTTCCGGCTTCTTAACTTCACCAAATGACCATGAACGAATTTTATCAGGTGAAGCCAAACCAATTTTCATATATTCAAAATTATTTACATCCAGCAAGGGGCCTACCTCCCTTATAAAGTGAAACTTTAGACTGCTTCAGGATTTTACCGTGAAGCAGCCTACTCGTTTTCATTGCAATTATAATTAGTGGTAATTATTCAACAGGTGTAACATCTTTTTCTTCAGTAAGGGTTACGTCATTTGTATCTAATGCAGGAACGTCACGACCGTCTTCTTCATCATCAAAATCGCGTAATTCAATTTCCTCTTCGTCACTAGATAACATCTTAACATCCATGCCTAAGCTTTGAAGTTCTTTTATTAATACCTTAAAGGACTCAGGTACCCCTGGTTCTGGCACACTTTCACCTTTAACAATAGCTTCATACGTCTTCACACGTCCTACAACGTCATCAGACTTAACTGTTAATATCTCTTGTAATGTATAAGCTGCTCCATATGCTTCAAGTGCCCATACTTCCATCTCTCCGAAACGCTGTCCGCCAAATTGTGCTTTACCACCAAGCGGCTGTTGCGTAACAAGTGAGTATGGTCCAGTTGAACGAGCATGAAGTTTGTCGTCAACCATGTGAGCAAGCTTAATCATATACATGATTCCTACTGATACACGGTTATCAAACGGCTCACCCGTACGACCATCATAAAGGATCGTTTTAGCATCCCTAGCCATACCTGCTTCTTCAATGGTTGACCATACATCTTCCTCTGTCGCACCATCAAAAACTGGTGAAGCTACATGAATTCCGAGATATCGTGCAGCCATACCTAAATGTAATTCAAGAACCTGCCCGATATTCATACGAGATGGTACCCCTAATGGATTTAACATGATATCAATTGGTGTTCCATCCGGTAAGAATGGCATATCCTCTTCAGGAAGGATTCTTGAAATAACCCCTTTATTACCATGTCGTCCTGCCATTTTATCGCCTTCATGAATTTTACGTTTCTGTACGATAAAGACGCGAACTAATTGGTTAACACCAGGAGGTAATTCATCTCCATCTTCGCGGTTAAAGATTCTTACATCTAAGATAATACCGCCGCCGCCATGTGGCACTCTAAGTGAAGTATCACGAACTTCTCGAGCCTTTTCACCGAAAATCGCATGCAATAATCTTTCTTCTGCTGTCAGTTCAGTTACACCCTTTGGAGTTACTTTACCAACTAACAAGTCTCCATCTTTAACCTCAGCACCGACGCGAATAATTCCTCTTTCATCAAGATTACGAAGTGCATCCTCACCTACGTTCGGAATATCCCTTGTAATTTCTTCAGGTCCAAGCTTCGTATCACGTGCTTCAGATTCATATTCTTCAATATGGATTGATGTATACACATCATCCTTTACGAGACGCTCACTCATAATAATGGCATCCTCATAGTTATATCCGTCCCATGTCATAAAGCCTACTAGCACATTTCGTCCTAGCGCTAGCTCACCCTTATCCATTGACGGACCATCAGCAAGAATTTCACCCTTTTTAACTTCATTGCCAACCGCAACAATCGGACGTTGGTTATAACATGTACCTTGGTTTGAACGTTTGAATTTCAACAGTTCATATTTATCAAGGTTACCTTTAACAGTTTGGCCGTCTACCTCAGAATACCGGCGAACATGAACAAAACCTGCTTCCACATGCTCAACAACTCCATCATACTTACAAATAACAGCAGCACCGGAGTCTTTACCGTCCACATATTCCATACCAGTTCCAACGATTGGAGCTTCCGGATTCATCAACGGAACAGCTTGACGTTGCATGTTCGCACCCATTAGCGCGCGGTTCGAGTCATCGTTTTCTAAGAAAGGAATACATGCCGTCGCTGCAGAAACTACTTGTTTAGGTGAAACGTCCATATAGTCTACTCGTTCTCTCTTGACTACTGTATTTTCACCGCGGAAACGAACAACTACTTCCTCGTCAAGGAATTCGCCGTCCTCAGAAAGACGTGCGTTTGCCTGCGCAACAATATAATGATCCTCTTCATCTGCCGTTAAGTAATCGATTTGATTTGTAATCTTACCAGTATCAGGATCAACCCTGCGATATGGTGTTTCAATAAAACCAAATGTATTTACCTTTGCATAAGAAGACAGTGAGTTAATTAAACCAATGTTCGGACCTTCTGGCGTTTCAATCGGACACATACGGCCGTAGTGTGAGTAGTGAACATCTCGAACTTCCATTCCTGCACGTTCACGTGTTAAACCACCAGGTCCTAGTGCAGATAAACGACGTTTGTGAGTCAACTCAGCAAGTGGATTCGTTTGGTCCATAAATTGTGAAAGCTGAGAGCTTCCGAAAAACTCCTTAATCGCCGCAATAACTGGGCGAATATTAATTAAAGCTTGCGGAGTAATATTGTTTGCATCTTGAATAGACATCCGTTCACGTACAACCCGTTCCATACGAGAAAGTCCAATTCTAAATTGGTTTTGTAAAAGCTCCCCAACAGAACGTAAACGGCGGTTGCCTAAATGGTCAATATCATCTGTATCTCCTACTTGGTGTAAAAGATTAAAGAAATAACTAATAGATGCAAGAATATCGGCTGGTGTGATATTTTTAATACTCACATCAATGTTTGAATTGCCAATGACATTAATTACTTTCTCTCCATCTTGATCCTTCGGAGCAAAAATTTTAATAGATTGAACAGTAATATCCTCATCAATGACACCGCCATGCGGCTTCAGAACTTTAAAACCGATATTATTTTCAAGATAAGGTAAAACTCTATCCAGCGTACGGCGATCTAACACCGTGCCTTTTTCAACCAACACTTCTCCTGTTTCTGGATCTATTAAAGTTTCAGCAACACGTTGGTTAAACAAACGATTTTTAATATGAAGCTTCTTATTAATCTTGTAACGTCCAACATTTGCTAAGTCATAGCGTTTTGGATCAAAGAAGCGTGAAATTAACAAGCTTTTAGCATTTTCTACTGTAGGTGGTTCACCAGGGCGAAGTCTCTCATAGATTTCTAACAAAGCCTTTTCGGTCGTTTCCGTATTGTCTTTGTCAAGAGTATTTCTTAAATACTCATTTTCACCCAGCAATTCAATAATTTCTTGGTCATTACCAAAGCCAAGAGCACGCAATAGAACTGTTACAGGTAGTTTACGTGTACGATCAATACGAACATACACTACATCCTTAGCATCAGTTTCATATTCAAGCCAAGCTCCGCGGTTCGGGATTACAGTAGCTGTAAAGCCCTTTTTACCATTTTTGTCAATCTTACCACTATAGTAGACACTTGGTGAGCGAACAAGCTGAGAAACAATTACGCGTTCAGCCCCGTTAATAACAAAGGTTCCTGTTTCTGTCATTAAAGGGAAGTCACCCATAAATACATCTTGTTCTTTTACTTCACCTGTTTCCTTGTTGATTAAACGGACCTTCACTCTTAAAGGTGCAGAGTATGTAACATCTCGTTGTTTTGATTCACCAACAGAATATTTTGGTTCACCTAAACTATAATCAATAAATTCAAGTGATAGGTTACCAGTAAAATCCTCAATCGGAGAAATATCTTGGAACATTTCTCTGAGCCCCTCATCCAGGAACCACTGATAAGATGAGAGTTGAATTTCGATAAGATTTGGTAATTCTAGCACCTCGCTAATGCGCGCATAGCTTCTGCGCTGGCGGTGGCGTCCATACTGAATTAGTTGACCCGTCAACTGATTCACCCCTCAAAATAAAACGTTTTATTTTAAAAAGCTCAAATATCTCAGCAGAATAAAGTTAAAAGATTTTTGAGCTGTGATACCAAAAAAAACTCGATTTTATTAGCATTTCCAATGGGTATACTTTTATACACTTTGTTGTAAAATTGCCTATTATTGGTGTATACATTCATTGGCATTTTATAATCTTATCACAACCAAAAATAACCGTCAACTTTTTTTTGATTTTATGATATAATATCCCTTTTTTTTCGTAACAACCTCAACTTCATTAAAAAGAGACTTCAATTTTTCAATAGCAGATGGAGCCCCTTGCTTTTTCTGTATTACAATCCATAGTTCTCCATGATCCGTTAGATACTGATAGGATTGTTCAAAAAGTTCGTGGACAACTTTTTTTCCTGCCCGAATTGGCGGGTTGGTGACAATAACAGCAAACGAGTCCTTCTTTACATTTTCAAAGAGATTACTTTGATAAATCGAAACATTAGAGACCCGGTTTTGTTCGCTGTTTTTCCTTGCTAACTGCAAGGCTCTTTCATTCACATCTACCATATCAACTTGACGGTCTGGATTTTCTTTTGCAATCGTCAGTCCAATTGGACCATAACCACAGCCAACATCTAATATATTTCCTTCAACGGCAGGAATCATAACTGATTCAATTAATAACTTTGACCCAAAATCAATTTCGTTTTTCGAGAAAACTCCTAAGTCTGATGTGAAAGTAAATGAATGGCCTTTGAGTTTATATTCAAAGGTGAAAGGCTTGCTTTCTACGGAAGGATTACTTGAATAGTAATGTTCAGTCATTTTTAATACGCAACCCCTTTTAGATTGTATAAAAAAAAGCTCACTCAAATGAGCGAGCTTTCTTTTTAGAAGATTGAATAAAGTTAAGTTAATTACTTAACTTCAACGTTAGCTCCAACTTCGTCAAGTTTAGCTTTGATTTCTTCAGCTTCTTCTTTAGATACGCCTTCTTTAAGCGGCTTTGGAGTGTTGTCTACTAAGTCTTTTGCTTCTTTTAAGCCAAGACCAGTGATTTCGCGAACAACTTTGATAACTTTGATCTTTTGGTCACCAGCGCTAGCTAAGATTACGTCAAATTCAGTTTTCTCTTCAGCAGCAGCACCAGCAACAGCTCCACCCATAACAACTGGAGCAGCAGCAGTTACGCCGAATTCTTCCTCGATAGCTTTTACTAAGTCATTTAATTCTAAAACAGTCATATTTTTAACCGCTTCAATGATTTGTTCTTTAGTCATTTGAATTTTCCTCCTTAAATATCATCAATGTTTAGTTTTAATTAGATCTTAAGCACCTTGTTCTTCTTTTTGATCAGCAACAGCTTTTGTTGCAAGAGCAAGATTGCGGATTGGAGCTTGTAATACGCTAAGCAACATAGAAAGTAAACCTTCGCGTGATGGAAGTTCAGCTAATGCTTTCACTTCTTCTACACTTG
>JAENZK010000024.1 GCA_016841285.1 Guptibacillus hwajinpoensis
CTTTTGCTAACGTTGTATCCTCTGCACTTCCCATTAAAATAAACGGCCCGATTTCCTTAAGCACACTTTTCCACTCTAGTTCGTCCGGAGTTACAAACACTCTTTTTACCCCTAAAGCTTCTAGTTCTTCGAGTTCACTATCCTTAGGGGTACTTGTTAAGCGAATAGCTCCCAACGGAAAGTTCCAATCTTCCTGCACTAATTGAGCAAATCGCTTTGCCAACGCTGGAGGGCAGGAGAGCGCAACTGTCCATTTTCTTTGGTAAGACTCCCCGCCAGAAATCATTTCAATATAGTGATGAAAAGAAAACGGTCGATCATTTACGAACCTGTTATCTGGCACTTCTTTTTTTACTGCCTCTGCTACCTGTTTCATCCACTCTTTTGTGCCTTTTTCTCCATATGGCAGACCATAAATATAAGGGATTCCGAAATGCTCCTCCAAATACCTTGCAGTCTTTAATCCTGCTGCTCTACTAACAATATTGATATTTGCGTTCGCTAAAGTCTTTAGTTCATCAGTCGTCGTTTCATAGGTTGAAACTGTGTTTATTTCGATTCCGATTAACCCTAGTAATCTCCTAAGCTCTTTTTCATCCGCACTCCAGTTGAATGTTTCAGCAGTTGGACCAATAATATTAGCTTTCAAAGTACCACCAACAGGACGAGCTTTTTGTTCGGATGAGTCCGGACAATAAAAACGGATTAAACTAAAAAGAGCCTCTTCCACACCATTTTCTGCATCCTCTTTCCAAGCTTTATTATTAAACGATAGGATTGGTTGCTTGATATGTGGTGCAACCTCTCTGGCAATGGCCTCAACATCGACCCCAATCAATGATGCAACAGGATTATAAACTATAACAATTAATGCAATATGATCTTTAGTTGCGATTTCTTTAATAGTCGCTTTTAGCTTCTCTTCACCGCCACTAAGTGCAATATCTTCCTGTTCAAGACTAGTACTCGCAAAACGGTTATAAATCAACTCTCTTGTTCTTTTTGATGCTGTTACTAGTTCGTAGAAATTACAACCTGCCGTTCCATGATTGATAACAGCAACATCTTTGACCCCAGCAAGAGTCCATAAAATCCCTAAATATTCATTCGTCGGTAAAAATACTGATGAGAGTCTACTCATACTACTCACAATCCATCCCACCCTTAATCAAATGAGCTATATTTTCAAGTTCTTGTTCTACAGCCAAAAAACCTGGACCACTGAAGCTAGCACTAGGGTGACAATGGCTAACATTTCTTGCTTGCAACAGTTCAGAAAGGCCATGCCCAATAAAAATTTGCGGATGATATTGATTTAAAAGCTCCTCTAATCTCGATGCTTTATTTAAATGAATAACCGGTAAATCAATCCCTTTTTGTTTTAATTCCAAAATATAAGGATTCTCATTTGTAACCGGCATTCTCGTTTGTAAAAATTGCGGTTTCATTCCTAGATTCGTATAAAACAGGGCAGCTTCAACATTGCTTCCTTCTACTGAACCGATGGCAAATGAAACGCCTGCCAACTGTTTCTTCATTTCTTCCAAGAATTCCAAATGCTTTTCAGCTCTTTGAGTAACTTCCTGTTCCAAATTTACCCCTAACTGAATTCCAATTTTTTTGTAGCCTTGAATAATTTGTTCGGTTAGATATGAGTACTCATAGGATAGATAGGGAGTTCCAAATTGATCTTGCATTTTTTCAGCTAACTGCTTTGCTGCTTTTCCTATCGCAATATTTAATGAAGCTGCAGGTGCACCTTCTATTTCACTTAAACTACCTGCCCCCGGCAAAACAGAATTGACATCAACACCAGCTCGTTCCAATACTTGAACAAGTTCTGTTTCCTTCCAGTTCGTTGATCTAAGTCCTATAATATTTACAGAGTTGGGTTTGACCTTAACAGGCTTCATCACGTCTATCAGCGACGCCAAGAAGTCACTTCTCCCCTTTTGCTGATGCAAGCAGGAATATCCATTTGTTTTTACGACTAATAGCTTTGCTCCGATACGGTCTTTCATTGATTTCAGAGCAGCTCCATCAAATCCAATGATTTCTGGAGTACAAGTGGAAATTAGAAAAATTATTTCCGGCTGCAACCGTCGATCCAACTCTTCTAGAGCATCCTCAATTACCCTATCAACCCCGAATATCATATCTTCCTGCTTCAACGTTAATAGATAAAGATTATCTTCATTACTGTTTGGAGCTTGGCCGCGCCGCATTTGCAAAAGTTTTGCATGATATAAGCAGGATGGCGGCGCAATGATTAAAGCTGCACTACTTGGAAAAAAAGGTGCCATCATCGCAACTTCGAACAATCCGCAATGCGCTCCTGGAAACTGAGCTACATCACTTAAATCTTTTTTCACTTCACTCATGTTTCGTGCCTCCAATTATTCTCTTGTTAGTTTGTAAACAAAACGGAGTGGATCCATCGTATTAGCAAAGTCCCAACCGCTAATGTCATTTTTCATAATTGTTACTCGATGTGGGTGAAGCAAAAATGCTCCAGGAGCAATATCCATAACTTCGCGTTGAATTTCGTTATAACTTTCACTTCTCTTATCTTGATCAATTGTTGAAACAACATCACTTACTAATTGATCCATCTTTTCATTATTCGTTAAAATCGTTCCACTACCGCGCTTCGTAAAGTAGTATTGGAAAAAGTAATAAGGGTCTGCTGCACTTTTGCCGATGCTGCCTAAGCCAACCATATTAAAATCACCTTTTTTTACAAGCTCGCGAATCACGCTGTTATCCCTTAGTTCTAAATTGACTTTAATACCCAGTTCAGCAAGCTGATTTTGAATAGCCTCTCCTGTTGGTTTCCATGTTCTAGTACCCTCTAATAAAAAGGTTAGCTCTAAAACTTGTCCATCTTTAACTAAAAAGCCCTCTTTATTGCGATCCTTCCAACCAGCTTCAGCCAATAGTTGTTTTGCCTTTTCAAGGTCATACTGATAGCCTTGAATGCTAGTATCTGTCCAAAGAATGGACTCATCGAAGCCAATCGGACCCACTGCTGGCGTAGCAAATCCTTCATATATGAATTCCGCAATTTGTCCACGATCAATGGCATAATTGATTGCTTTTCTGACATTTACATCTTGAAGTGGTCCTGAATTACTATTAAATCCGACCCATTCCAATGAACTCGAATCGGCGTTCATAACAACAGTAAAGTCTTTATTATCTTGTAATCTCTTAATTTCTGCCTGCGGAATTCCATATCCATCAGCGCCGATTAAATCAACTTCGCCAGATTCCAACGCCAACACCATCGTTGCTGGATCGGAAATGTAGACAATCTGTAACTCATCAATGCTTGGTTTTTCACGCCAATGGCTATCATATGCAACAAATTCAACTTTTTCTTTACTTTGACTCTTTAATGCAAATGGTCCGGTTCCAATTGGTTTAACTAAAATTCCTTGTTCATCAAACGAATTCGGACTTGGAATAACACATTGGTAAGACCCGACTAAATTCAAGAAAGGTGCAAATGGTTTTTGCAACTGAAAGACCACTGTGTAGTCATCAGGAGCTACAATATTTTCAAGCGGGGCTCGTCTTGAAAAATTTGGATCCTCCATATAATGGTTAAAAGCCTCTAAAACTGCACTGCTGGTAAATGGAGTTCCATCATGGAAAGTAACACCTTCACGTAATTCAAACGTCCATTCTGTACCTGTCTCGTTAACTGACCATGATTTTGCTAAAGCGCCTTCAAAATGACCTTTAGATGTTTCCAATGCCAATGGTTCAAACACAACCGTCCGTAATACGGTGTTCTCACGTCCATTCCCGTAAGGGTCCATTCCTAAATAATCTAGTCCATGACCTAAAGCAATGGTTAAACTTTGATTTTCCTTCTCAGTGTTGGCATCCTTATTTTGGCTGACATCCCCACTGCTTTGATTACTACTGCATGCAGATAAAATTAACATAAAACTAAAAATCATGAGCCATACTGATAACTTTCTTTGCCCAAAATCCAATAAATTCATAATAAAAGCGATCCCCTTCCAACTATTTAGTAAAATATTTATGATGTTAAAAATACTCTAACAATCGTTATTGAAATAACTTTGAAATTACAATGGGTGTTTTGTGTAATTCCTGTTAATTTTTATGCAACATGGTTTTTGTTGTATTTTAGGCAAAAAAAATACGAGTTTGCATAAAAACAAACCCGAAATCATTAAGAAGGTTATCCATTCTTTAGTACGTTCTTGATACTTTTTTACAAGTCTAAATTAATATTTGACTAAGTTTAACCGCCTATGCAAAGTGTCATATAGATTATGATTTGAATACAGATATAGGTAGGATGAATTATGAAGGTAAATTTCTGTATCGCTAAAATAACTTACTCACTTTTTGCCCATTGTTTCTCATCTTTCATTCCATTTTTTAAAAATTCCCTCACATCTTCTAGTTTCAAACCCATGTTTTTAGCTTCAATGATTAATTTTACCCATTCATCATCAATTTCCACCAGATTACCCTTTTTTACTGTATTAATCTTCCTCATCCTCCAATAAATTAGTGCATAGTTTCGCGGTTTTGCAAGCCATAAAAATAAATATCCACAATTTCATTTGCTAGTTGGTGAGGACTTTTTTCGTTTGTGAATAGCTTTGTGATAGTGAGCCGCTCAATGGCACCGATGATACACTCTGCAACAGTTTTCATGTCCAAGTCTTTTCGAAAGTAGTTATCTCGTTGTTCCGCTATTAGATTCTCAGTTAAATGCCTTTTCATCGCTTGTTTAATTTCTTCCGCATCGTCCGAAATGTAAAAGCCTATCCTCGTCAAGTGTTCATGGTTGTAAAAAAAATCTAAAACCTCAATTAGACCACTAACAATGTTAGAAGGAAGTACACTATGATCCAGACTAGATTCGAGTCTGCTACCTTTCGTTAGATTGATTAATTCGTTGCGAAAAGTATGTACAAGTTCTTGAAAAATAGCGTCCTTACTGGAAAAGTAAAGATAAAAACTTGGCTGCGTTAGACCAGACCTTTTGACAATGGTACTGATTTTTGTTTGATGAAATCCATGTTCCGCAAATTCTTCTGCAGCAACCATAAGGATTGCCTCTTTGCTTTTGATCCCAATGGACCCTTTCCGTCTACCCCTCTGTCCCATTATATGCCGCCTCTTGACTCTATAATAATTATATTACTCATGAGTATTATCTTACAGGAAATCAACCACCGTCAAGCAGCCCGGCTTCTTTTTCGTTCTATAAAAAATGACAAACTTCAACATTATAAAAAGAAAACCTCCTAGCAAAGACAATATGAGGGAATTTTAGGATATTTTACACTATTCTTATACTTCCTTAATATTTATCTTTTATATTTTTCATTAGAGGTTATTTATCTCTATAAAATACGGAAGGACGGATGCATCGTATGAAATCGAGCAGTAAATTAAAAGGTAAAAAAATATTGTCGAGCACTCTTGCATTCACAATGTTAGCAACACCTTTTTTATCAAGTCATGTAAATGCAGCAAAGCCCTCTGAAGCCAAGATTCAATCACAGGTTGAGCTTCGAATTATGGAAACAACAGACATTCATTCAAATTTACTAAATTTTGATTATTACAAAAACAGTGGTTCTTCAAAATTGGGGTTGGCGAAAACTGCAACTCTAGTTAAATCAGCAAGAAAAGAAGTGGAAAATTCAGTTTTAGTCGACAATGGTGACCTTATTCAAGGGAATCCTCTAGCAACATTCAAAGCACAAATCGACCCGCTTGAAGAAGGAGAAATTCATCCAGCTATTCTAGCAATGAACATGATGGATTATGATATTGCGACGCTTGGTAACCATGAATTTAACTATGGTTTAGAATTTCTAGACGAAGTATATGATGATGCAGGCTTCCCTATTGTTAATGCTAACGTCTATGTTGATGATCATGATAATAATCCCACTAATGATCTTAATAAATATACTCCTTATAAAATTGTAAACAAAAAAGTGACAGATGAAGCTGGTAAAACAAATGTAATTAAAATCGGCTATATCGGCTTTGTTCCCCCTCAGATTAATGAATGGGATAAAGCAAATCTTGACGGCAAAGTCATTACTAAAAACATTGTAGAGACGGCTGAAAAATTCGTGCCTGTTATGGAGGAAGAAGGAGCTGATGTGATTGTCGCATTAGCGCACTCCGGATTTAATGGAAATGAAGCAAATACAGAAGATACGGTATATGCCTTAAGCAAAGTACCTGGCATTGATGCGATTACTTTTTCACATACTCATAAAATATTCCCGGCAAAAAATGAAGCAAGTTTAGATACAATATTCAAGGGTCCTAATGGGAAACCCCTTCCTGGAGTTGATAACGAGAAAGGAACAATCAATGGCGTTGCAGCTGTGCAGGCTGGATATGGCGGCGGCTCATTAGGAATCATAGACCTAACCTTACAAAAGGTAAAAGGAAAATGGACGGTTACAAACTCACAATCTTTAACAAGAGAAATAGATGCTGTTCAACCGGATTCAGCCATTGCAGAAGCTATACAAGCTGATCATGAGGCAACATTAGAATATGTTAATACACCTATTGGAACTACAACAGATGACATATATAGTTACTTTGCACTCGTTCAAGATGATCCTTCCATTCAAGTAGTTACAAATGCACAAAAATGGTATGTCGAACAATATATTGCACTTAACAAACCAGAATTAAAAGACCTCCCAATTTTATCTGTTGGTGCACCATTTAAAGCAGGACGCAATGGTGTTGATGAGTACACTGAAATTAAAAAAGGCGATTTAACCGTTCGCAGTGCTGGTGACTTATACTTATATGACAATACTTTAAAAGCTGTCAAAGTAAATGGATCTGTTGTTAAGGAATGGATAGAAATGTCAGCCGGCATATATAACACGATTGATCCTTCGAAAACATCTGAACAAGAATTATTAAATCCCACTTTCCCTGTATTTAACTTTGATGTAATTGATGGAGTGGAATACCAAATTGATGTCACAAAGCCTGCTAAATATGGAACAGACGGCAAGTTAGTAAACCCTGACTCCAGTCGTGTCATTAATCTTACATTTAATGGTGAGCCTTTGGATCCTGAGCATGAATTTATTGTAGTCACAAATAATTACCGTGCCAATGGCGGCGGAAATTTCCCTGGCATAAAAGGAAGCGAGTTTGTCGTTGATTCAGCAGATGAAAACCGTCAAATTTTAATGGACTACATTACTGAAATGAAAGAAATCACACCAACCGCTGATGGAAACTGGTCTATTGCGCCAATCTCAGGAGATGTAACGGTTACTTTTACTACATCGCCTAAAGCAGAACCATACATCTTAGCAGAAAGTCCATTTTCTTATACTGGAAAAACAGATGCAAAAGGTTTTGGAATCTTTACGATCAACCTTAACAGTGGCAGCGCCGGTGAACAAAATGGCGAATTAGTAAAAGTCCAACTGTTAGGCGTAAATGATTTACATGGACAGTTAGACACTGTTACAAAATTAGGAAGCACATTAGCTGGTCATATGGAATACACCGCAGCTGCTTTAAGACAAGAGGAAGCAACTAACCCGAATACATTAATCCTCCACTCAGGTGATATGATTGGCGGAAGCCCTTTAATTTCTGCTCTATTCCAAGATGAGCCAACAGTCGAAGTATTAGAATCGATTGGTTTTGATGCAGGAACATTAGGCAACCATGAGTTTGACGAAGGTATTGATGAGCTTCGTCGGATGATCAACGGTGGGGACCATCCAAATGGAACGGTTGGTTATGATGGGATGAACTTCCCGCTTGTAGCGGCCAATGCATACGATACAAAGGATGGAGAATTAATCACTGACCCTTACACAGTATTCACAGTAGGTGGCCAAAAAATTGGTGTAATCGGCGTCGTCACGCAAGAAACACCTTCGATGATTGTTCAAGAAGGCAACGAAACTTTAAAAATAACAGACGAGGTTGAAGCAATTAATAAGTATACAGAAGAACTAACTAAACAAGGTATTGAAGCAATTATCGTCCTTGCACATAATCCTGCCCTTCAATCAGGCTATACAGATTCATTCGATGCAAGCAGAATTGCGGAACAGATCAATGATGAAGTCGATGTCATTTTTTCAGCCCATAATCATGTAAAAGTGAATAGATTAGTAGACAATAAATTAATTGTTCAAGCCTATTCATATGGGTCAGCCTACTCTGATGTTGAAGTTGAGATCGACCCATCTACTGGTGATATCGTCAATAAAACAGCGGAAATTAAAACCGTTTATCAAAATGACTATACACCAGATCCGGAAGTAGCAGCCATTATGAAAAAGTATTCAGACAAAGTTGAACCTATTAAAGCACAGGTTGTTGGTCAATCTTTAACTAACTTAGAAAAAGGCTACCCAACTACAACCGTAGAATTCGGTGATCGCCCTCTTGGCAATCTTATTGCTGATGGAATGAAGGCTGTAATGAATACAGACTTTGCCTTAATGAACGGCGGTGGAGTCCGCTCAGCATTAGATGCTGGCGAGGTTACTTTTGGTGAGCTATTTGCCGTTCAACCATTTGGAAATGTTCTTAATAAAGTGAAGCTAAGCGGTGAGGATTTAGAAATCATTTTAAACGAACAAATAACAACTAGAGGCCTTGACTACCATATATCAGGATTTAAATATACTTATACGTATGACGATACTAGTAAAACTGGAAAAGTTGTTGATATCTTTTTACCAGATGGAAGTAAAATTGATAAATCAAAAGAATATACAGTAGTTGTAAACAGCTATATGTATGGAAATATTAGTGCTAGCATCGGCAAACTTTCTACAGACATGGAGGTTGGCCCAGTAGATTTAGATGCCACTGTTGAATATGTCAAAACTCTACCTTCTCCATTTGAATATAAAACTGAGGGAAGAATTCAACGAGTTAAATAATATCATTGCGCTAATAATACTAAGCAGAAAGAAATAGACCTCCTAAGGGATGGTCTATTTCTTTTTGCTTTTAATCAATTCGTTAATAACTCCTTCAATGTTAAGATGATTTTCACTGCATAGCCAATCTTCCGGTATAATCAGATACTGACAAGCATTGCTTTTCAAATAACTATAAATAATTTGCGCTTCATCAATTTGATCCTTGTTAATATCCAAATTTGAGGATTGGTCATTCCTACTAAAATAGGTTGAAATGTTCGCCTTAATTGATTGGCACAGCTGTTCAATGTCTACGTCCTCTATTTTATATATTTGCTTAAAAAGTACTTTGTTCCTCTTTATAAGGAACACTTTCAAATCGGAGCTTTCTACAAATTCAAATACAAATGTCAAAATCTTTTAAATGGTTAACGAGTTTGATCACCTTACTGGAATGATTCCTTGAATTTTACAGATAGGATTGTACTCGGCTTTTTAGGTTCTTTGATTTCCCACATAAATAATATGTCCTTGGGAATCTTTCATTAAATACACGCCTGGTGTTGTTGGAAGCATTTTTGCCTTTTCTTTAAGATTAGTCATGCCGATACCTCTCTGTGTTTTTTAGTTCTATAAAGATAGAATACATTATAAACAAAAAGAAATAGACCCCTTTGCTAGCGGTTACTTATTTTTATACAAAACATTATATCTATCACTCTTACTGGCAAGTCTTGCCCTTAACATCCACCCTGCTGTAACCTCCCATTTCTAAAAAAAGGTTTAATTAGGGAAGGCACCCAGCCAGTGGATGCCTTATTTTCTACCGGTAATCCTCCCCTTGATAAATCCGAAATGCCGGAACAATCGTGTCGGAAACTATTTCTTTTCCTTTTTCACGAATGAAATCGAGTTTATAATAGGCAGCGAATCTTTGACTGATTTCCGTTTTCACCAGCTCTGGTGGGGTAACGACGATGAATTGGAATTTCAGTTTTTCAGCAACCGCGAAAATCGGGTCAAGTACATGGGCCGATGCCGCTTGTCCGAATGGATTATCACAAACTAACGGAACCCACGCTTCGTCCGTTTCGCTCTTAACCGATAATAACATCATCATCATAACCATTCGGGCTGATAGTTTTTGTCCGCCGCTGCCGTCGGATTTCGTCTTCGAACCTTGATTGATCGTCTGCCATGTTGAGTAATGCTCCTTTTGAGGTTTCCCGTACATAAAGGCATTATCCGTTCTCATGTTATAAACGAGTAACTCTGGATATCGATTTCGTAGGGAGACAAATAAAATTTGCTCATCACTAATAAGTTCTTTTATTTCTTGATCTAAAGCTCGGTTATGGTCATCAATCATATCAAATTGCTTCGTAATTTTGTTTATGGCTGCTACGAAATGCTGCTTCAATAGAGGCTCGACATCTTCAGGCCTTTTCGGTAAAATATCTTCTTTTAGCTGAACAAGTGGAAATGAGCCTCGCTCATTTTTTATCTTCATTTTTGCAATCATCGAACGGATAGCCTCTGAAATGCTCATAACCTTCATACTGGCACGACTTGCCCAGAAACCTTGAGCCCTCTCTGCCCTTTCTTTGTCCCGTTCTAGTTGCTCCAAGCCGCTTTGTGAAAAAAGCTTCATATTCTTAACGACGCTCCCGATATGGGTATAATACCTTGTATCCAAATGGTCCAGTGTCGTTAATACTTCATTTTTGAAGCGAATCTCCCAATCCTTACCTTCAATTGTAAGTTTTAAATTACGCAAAGATTGCTCGATTTTCGCATGCTTCTCCTGGCCTTCCTCCTGAATGACTTGATGCTCCTCACACCAAGCTAAAATACAGGCTTTTCCCTGGTTCTTGATTTTTTCTATCTCATCATTTGTGAATACAGCTGCTTCCTTCTTGAGGATAACAGATAAAGTCAACAAATCCCCTTCATAGCCGTCAATATGGGTTTCATTTTCTTTTTGGAGTTTCTCAGCCTGCTTGATTTCCTCTTTTGTTTTCTTCGTTTGGTCTTTTATTTCAACTTCCTTTGCCTTTAAGTCAAGGTCTTCCCAATTTTCAGGCTGTTTTTCATGCTTATCAACCTTTTTCCCAGCCTTGTCACGTTGCTCTTTCTCATGCTCCAGGGTCGTTTCTGCTTTCGTTACAGCGGTTCCCTGCTCGCGTTCTTCTTTTTCTGCTAGTTTCGCTTCCTTCTGTGCCGTTTGCAACATCGTTTCTAATATATTAATCGGTTCATTTGGCTCTGGAGCTTCATTCCAATCCAGCCTGTAAGCATTTAGCTTTTTCTCCAATTTACTTTGCTGCTTTTGTTCTGATTCTTTCTTAGCCTGAAGAATGAGTAATTCTCCCGCCTGCTCTTCCTTTGATTTTTGAAGCTGCTTTAGCTCGTCCATGCTTCCATTTATCTCTTCCAAAAGGTGGGGAGATAAACGAGGAATCTCCTCATTTTGGTCTGCTTTTTCATCAGAAGGAAACGTTGCCCCCTCGAAAAAAATTGCAATTTCTTTTATATTTTGCTCTGTGTTCAACTTCCATTCCAAATACGTTTGGTTCCACTGGGCTTTTAAGTCAACAATCGTTTCATGCTCATTACTGATTTCCCGCTGCTTGACAACGAATGCTTCCTTTTGTTTCTCCTTCTCCAGCTTCACCCGTTGGTTTTCCTTGTGAACGTTTCTTTCCCGTTCAAAAACCTCTAACACTTCTACATCCTTTGAAAGCTTTTCTATTTTTTGTAAGGTCTTCACTTGCTGCTCTTTTAGCTGAAGCTGCAACTCTTTTTCTTTTTCCGCTTGTTTCGCGATATCAATTAATTTTACTTTCTTCATTTGGAGAGTATTCTCTTCTTGAGTAATAGACTTTTCCATATCAGTAGAAAGAGCGTTTGAAAGAAATCGGTCAATTTCTTTTAAAATACGACGCAGTGAGTTTTCCGTTTTTTCGATTTCAATGAGAGTATCTTTCTTTTCTTCTATTAGCTTTGCAATCTTTATTTTCCAATTGTTAAATTGATTTTTATCTGTTAATAGCTCTCTTTCCGTACCATTAATTATTACAAAGGGGACCAGCGCATTTTCGCTATTATGCATTTCCTCCCGTAAAAAAATCGGAACAGGACTATTAAACATTCTTACTGAAAGGATCTGCTGATTTACCTTTTGCCATTGATGCTGATTGACGACTAATCCATATGGAAGAAGCGGATAAGCAATCAGGTGATTTGCCATTTCCTCGGTACTTAAAGACTGAAGAAATTGCGAACCATAAAAAACATCAATCCCTGTTTTTTCATCAATCCATTCTTTTAATTGCTTCACATCTTTATTTGCGATCCAAAAAGGCTCATCATTTAAAGAATGGTCGAGTTGGGATTCCCAAAGCTCCTTTTTGATTTGCTCCCCTTCTTGTCGGTTTTGCCCAAGCATTTCTTCAATCTGCATGGAGTAATTCGATAAAAGAGAGTTAGTAAACGGAACCGAAGCGTCAGCTAACAATCCATGAAGCTTATCATATAGTTTGGCTTCCTTTTGCTTCTGTACTTCATTTGCTGCCTTTAATTCTTCCCTTTTTTCCTCTGAATGCTGAATCGATTGGGAAAGCGTTCCATGTGATTCCGCAAGTAGATTTTGCTTTTCGCGCGATGCTTTATCCTCTGCCTGTAGCTCCAAAAGCCTAGTCTGTTTCTCTCCCTTTTGTTTCACAAGACTTTCGATAAAACCCTTTAAATCATAGGTTAAGCGGTCTCCATATTCTCCAATGAGTACTTCTTCCTTCAATTCAAAGTCACGAATTTGAGTATCGAGCAAATCAATTTCCGTAGTAACTTGAGCAATTTCCTTTGTCTTTAGTTTATCCTGCTGAGAAAGCTCCAACTCTTTTTTCTTTAAGAACTTTTGATAGCCAACATGCTGCTTTACAGCTTCCTGTAGCTTTTGAAAGGCTTGTCCCCACTGGGCAGCTACTACCTTTTTAATCTCATCCATTCTTTGATTCACTTGCTCTAACCCGCTATTTTGCTCCAGTGTTGCAATCTGCTGTGAAAGAGAGCGAATCGTTTGTTCGAATTCATGCCACTCTTTTAAAAGAAGTTGAAAAGCTAGCTCTTCTTTTCGTTTTTGCTTTTCTAGAACAACTTCTTCTAAAGCTGTATGCTTCTTTTTTTCTTCAGCTAGCTTCTTTTCCCAATTCAAAACCTGTCTATGGGCCCCGGCATACTCCAAATTGTCCTTTTGAAAGCGCAAATCCTCTTGCTTTGTCGTTAGTTTTTGTATTTCTTTCTCTAAAGCAAGTTGTTTTTCTTCTTCCGTTTGCTTCAAATGCTCTAAGGCTCCAAGAAATTGTCTACCCACTTTAATGCTTTCTTCCACAATTTCCTTATGTTCAATCCCTTTTGCCAGGTGTTCCTCAAATGGAACAATGTCCTCTAGGAACTCCTTGTGGGCTTGCTCTCGTTTTAATAGAACAGGCAGATCCTTTGCAATGCTTGCCTGACTCTTGAAAATTTCCACGAGATCGTTCTTTTGATGCTCTGTTCGATGTAACACTTGACTAACTGTCGGTATGATTCTTTTTTGGAACAAGGAATGGTCATCCTCTGCCCCCTCAAAGTATTTTCCAACTCCACCTTCATCTTTATTGATATCTTTCATAATATCCCAGTCTTTACGGTTAATTCCGTATGTATCAAGGATGCGATAATGCTTCTTCGTATCACGGTAAACATCATAGCCATTCCATTGCAAATAATCCTTCAAGCCTTCCGTTTCCGACACTTCCTCATTTTCATAAAGCGGAATATGCTCAATGGCTGTTCCTTCATT
This sequence comes from Guptibacillus hwajinpoensis, assembly GCA_016841285.1. Classification (GTDB taxonomy): domain Bacteria; phylum Bacillota; class Bacilli; order Bacillales; family Bacillaceae_J; genus Schinkia. The sequence goes on from JAENZK010000024.1 coordinate 13,786, forward strand.
CCGGTCAAATTCCCTCGTATAAAAAGTAATATTCGGTAGTATTTTCGCTTCTTGCTCCAATGACTTCCTTTCATTTTCACCTTCATCACTCATGGAAATCCGTTGTTCTGCTGAGAACATTCCACCCGTGATCAGAGACTTTCGGTCTGCACCGTCCAATTCCCACTCAATGACAACATGAAAGGTATAAGGAATAAATTGCTCTTTATTATTAAAAAAGAACTGCTGGTAATAACGATTGTTTTGTTTACCCCAAGAGGTTCCTGGCTTGATGATTTGGAAGATTGTTTGCAGGAACACCCCTTTACCACCGCCGTTCATCATCGCGATGAGACCATTCGATGACGTCTTCTCATTATGAAAGTTGAATGTGTTATCCTTATATTGCTTTTGCATGCCATCATACTTGAGGCCAACAATTCTAATTCGATGAATTTTCGGCATGCTCACCCTCCTCTGTTGTCATCAATTGTTTAAACATTTCATACCGGTCATAATCGTGATAGAGGTATTCAATACGTTCAAATAACTCATCCCTAGGAATCACCTTTGGAATATCTTCCCGGTCTAGAATAACGATCAATCCTTCGGTCTCTAATAACCGCATACTACTCGCAATTAAACCGATTCTCGTTCGACGATTGCCTTTTTTCAATCCATAATCGTCCGTGTCAACCTCCATATACTTCCAGACTGTCACAACTTCCTTCATATCAATTCGTTCTTCCTCCCCAAAGCTAGGGTTGCCTTTCAGTAGGCTATCCCAATTCATCATCAGGTCGTTGACTTGCCGTTCTAATGCATAATAGCTTATTCCTTCCCTCTTCGTACGGACCTTTGCAGCCTGGTTCCGGTCGATGCTTGCTAAAAAGGACATAATGATAATGCTAATAAGATGGAAATGTTTTTTTGTTTCGACTTGCCGATGCTTATCTTTCATATGGGTAAAGTTTGTAGCGAAGACAGATCCTGTTGGCTGAACAACCAATTGAATACGCCTTGGAGCTTCAATAATATATGTACCTGATTCATCTGCTAATAAAAGGACCGTCTGCCTTACTTCCGGATCAAAATAAGTCTGGAAGTGCTCACTATTTTCATCAATCACTTTCTCTTTTAAGAGAGTAAAATAAACGGCTGATGCTTTTTTGATTGTTTCTGTGTTCATTACTTACTTCTCCTCCTGTACACAGATTTTAAAAGGGGTTATTTTCATTCGTTGCCATAGAAGTGGTTTTGCCCTGTGATCAAATTTTGTATAAATCTTCAAGCCCTCAAACGTTTCAAATTGAGGGTATTCCTGCATTAATTTAAAAAGGAGAATTTCCCTTTCGTCACTTAATGTTTCTTCTTTCCGATGTATCACTTGAATTTTCAGTGGCTTTTTATCAAACATCATCCATAAATCGATTGTTTCCGATTCCTCTATCCACAAATCTTGCACCTCTAACGGTAGATCCGCTAAATTAGCTAGAGAAAACTCACCATATGTTTGTAAATATTGAAAAACATAGCTCCAAGCCTTAACAACAGAATCCCAGTTCGTTACGCGCTGCGTCGTGATGCTTTCTTGTGGAGCCTCTTCTTCAACTGCCTGCGATTGGTGCTCCTCATCGAATTCTTGTTCACCCCAAATCCAATCAAGCGGCAAGATAAACTCATTCTTCGGCGAAAATAGAGGTGAAAGAACATATTCCATTTCCTCAAAGCGATAAACGCCTTCCTTCATGAACCAATTTTCGTAAAAATGCTCACGGAATGAAACAAGGCTGTTTTCCCAAAACAGCGAAGGGTTTTCCACCTTCAGCTTCATCTCATAGGAGATATTTTGAATGACAAGCTTCGCAAACCGATCATGCAATTGCCTTGTATGGCCTATCTTTTCATGAAGAAGAATCAGTTCCTTCTGAATAGTATCATCTTCCTCATTCCTTCGTTTCGTCTTTTCAATCATACTTGTGATTGTGCGGAAATGGTTTTTTTCTTCTTCAAATTGCTTTTCAATTTCCTCGCGGTTGTCAGCCCTTTGCCATTCCTCTTCAATTAAGAGGATTTTGGGGTTATTAATCATTTCCTTCTGAAAAGAAAACTCCCTTGCCATTAAGCGGTTCACTCGTGAAATGAGGTGATCGAGATTTCGGGTTGCTTTTCTGAAATTCCCATTTTTAATGAGCTGCATACTATAGAGCTGCTCAATGGTAATCGAGAATTCCTCTGCCATTTCTCTGCTCATAAATATCATTTCTTGAGCAACCTCTGTTAGCTTATATACAATGGAGCCACCTATTTCTAGGTTTGTATATAGTTCATCCATGGTGACATAACGAAAGGTTTGCGTCGCCCATGACCCTTTTATTTCATCGTAATATAACGCTTCAAACGGTTTACTGAACTCCTCTTTTCCTTGATACAGGAGACCACTCGTAATCCGATCAATTTGCTTTTCATCTGCTAAAAGCTTCATCTCTTTAATCGAATCTTCAACCATGTACTTAATATCAGATTTACGTCTATTGTCATCATCATTCAATTCCAGGTAAAAGATGGTGAGGAGCACTTGCATAAGTATGGTCTGGATATGCGGCTTCAACTCTCCTACATCCATTCCCCTCCCAAGCTCAAACAGAGGATTTAATCGTTGCATTCGCTGGGAAAATCCTTCCCATGACTCTTTCACATCCATCTCCTCCATGTTTCGTTTGTTAGTACTTCCTGTGGAATCCGCTTATTTTCATCCCATAAACGGAATAATAGCGCTTGCTCCTCCTCTGTGAACCATTGAACAAACATATCACGGTATTTGAGGTTTTGTGTCTGACCTTCTTTTTGGTCATTTCTTTGTTCGAAACACTCGAGCATTTTGCGGTAAACTTTCAATGCTGGCTGAATAGTGCAATCCGGATATTTTTCAATCAGCCTAATGAGGATACCGTACCCTTCTGCATCCAAATCTCCCGCATAATAGAATAAATACGGCTTAGATGGAAACATTCGAAAGAAAAAGGAAAAGCTCCGTTCAATTTTCGTTCCTTCACCGTAAATAATCAGTTCCGGTTCATAGTCTAGTAGACCTGCTTCCAATAGCTTAATGGATGTATGAAAGAAAGATAGATTTTCAACAATGAGGACTCTTCGAATATCTTTTATTTCTTTCCCCTGCTTCATCCAAAACACAAAAGGCTCTCCATACTTCACCATTTTCAGCTGGTCTTCCGATATTCCAATTCTTGCCAAGAAGCCTTTTCCTTCAGGAAAGAGTTCAGCATCTTGTAGAAATTTTTCATGTCCAAAGAGTTCCAAGCTTCTTTCCTCAATGGATACCGTTTCCCGTTCCGAAATGGACTTGAGGAATGTATAGACATTTTGGATTCGCATCCACTCTTCTTTTGATTGCCATTCGGGATGGCGTTCATAAAAGGAAAAATTGAAGATATCACTAAATTTCATCATTTCAAGACGATCCCATTTGTCTTCCTGAATCTTTATGTTCACCCAGTAATATAAGTACAGTGCCGGTGTTTTTCCATTATATTGTTTATTTTGAATCGGGGTCAGTACCCCTTCAGACTGCAATTCCTCAATCGATTGATAGAACAACGAATACCCATCCATTTCAAAATAATCGTCCAAAAGCTTGCGTAGCTGAAGCTCTAAATCGTTTATGTTAATCTTCTTTTTCTGCTTCGGGTGCTGAATATCCTCGATAAAACCTCGCACCCGTGTTTCAATGACATTGATTGTACTCACCTGCTTGCATTTTCTTTTTACTAACTATTAATTATAAACTAGTTATGTAGGAGGTGGTAAACGGAAGTTTCTTCTATATAAAAAGCAGCCAAGGCTTACCACCTAGTGCTGCTTTTCATTCAGGAATATAAATCTCTTTTATTTATCTACTTTTATGCTGAACCTAAATATGTTTTTACTAGGCTGTTATCCCGTAATAAATCTTTGGAAACTCCATGTAACTTCACTTCACCCGTTTGTAGCACATACGCTCGATCGGATATGGCTAAGGCCGCCATAGCTAATTGTTCAACAACGACAATTGTCTTACCTAGCTTCTTCAGCTCTAATAATGTATCGAAAATCTGCTTTACAAATATTGGAGATAAACCCATCGAAGGCTCATCTAGTAATATAAAATCCGGGTCAGACATTAGTGCTCTGGAAATAGCTAACATCTGTTGCTCCCCACCACTTAGTGTGCCTGCAAGCTGTTTTCTTCTCTCCTTTAATCTAGGGAATCTTTCATATTCCCTTCCCATTAGTTCTTGAATTTTTTGCTTCTCTTTTTTAATCGAAAAAGCACCTAGAATTAAATTATCTTCAACAGACTGATCACCAAATACCTGCCTCCCTTGAGGAACATGTGAAATTCCATACTCTAAAATTTTATGAGCAGGTTTTTTTGATATCACCATATCCTTATATATGACACTACCTTCTTTTGGCTTCAATAGTCCTGTAATCGCTTTTAATAACGTAGTTTTCCCAGCACCATTTGGTCCGATAACAGCAACTATTTCACCTTCATTTATTTCTAAAGATACATTGCGCAATGCTGATGCATGGCCATAACTAACTGATAGATCTTGTACCTGCAACAAGTTGGTTCACCTCTTCTCCACCAAGATAAGCTTCAATGACTCTTGGGTCGTTTTGAACAGTTTCTGGATCGCCCTCACAAATTTTCCTACCGAAATCAAGGACTGTAATGTAATCACAAATATTCATGACAATATCCATGTGATGTTCAACTAGAATAATAGATAATCCAGCATTTTTTAGGCGTTGGATCACATCCATGATTTTTTCAATCTCTATTGTACTTGCCCCTGCCGCAGGTTCATCAAGAATAAGTAATGAAGGCTTTAATGCTAGACTTCTTGCTATTTCAACTAATCTCTGTTCCCCATATGATAAGTCAGATGCTTTTTCATATGCTCGTTCCTCTAAACCAACAATTCGTAGTAAATCATAGGCTTTTTGTGCATAGTGTTGATCCTCATTAGAGACCTGATCTAGATATAATAAGTTTTTCAAAAATCCTGTTTTGAAGTGTCGATGGAAACCAACCATGACATTTTGTAAAACACTTAAGTCTTCAAACAATTGCAAGTTTTGGAATGTTCTCGTAATCCCTACATGTGCTACACTATGTGGAGCATATTTTGTGATGTCCTTCCCTTTCCAAAGAATGGTCCCTGCAGAAGGCATATATACCCCACTTAAAACATTTACAGTGGTGCTTTTACCAGAACCATTGGGTCCAATAATCCCGTGAACAGTTCCGCCAAAGACTTCTATTTCCACTTTATCAACTGCGACTAGCCCACCAAAATGCATAGAAATATTTTTAAGCTCTAATAGTTTATCATCGGTACCTTCAGGGAATTCGATAGTTACGCTTTCCCCTGATTGTAAGTTCCCTAATTCGTTAAACCTATTTTTACTTGAAAATTTTTTAAAGTAAGAAACCTTAGTGATAGCACCGACAATTCCATCTGGTAATAGGATAAGTGCTATTAATAATATTCCACCAAATATCATTAAATGGTAATCTACAAAATTGTAAAGTAGCTGTGGTAACCCAATGATTATTGCTGTTCCGATCATAGGACCAATTTTTGTACCTGATCCGCCAATGATTACTGCTATGAGGAACAAAATTGATAAATTTATTTCGAAAGTTGTGCTACTAATGAATTGATTTTGAAATGCAAATAAACCTCCGCCAACACCTGCTAAAAAAGCTGAAATGGAAAAAGCTAAGACTTTCCAATTTCGAACGTTTATTCCTAGGACCTCTGAAGCTACTTCACTATTTCCAAAAGCGGTAAACGTTCTTCCGAAGCGACCTCTAAAAATATTCGTTGCAGCTGCAGTGATTATGATAGCTAAAAGGCCGATAAACCACATATATTGAATTGGGCCGAGCTCAATGCCAAAAAAGGAAGGAACGGATGTTTTGTATCCCGCTGGACCACCAGTGACATCTACCCAACGATTCGCTATAATACTAACTAATTCACCAAATGCAATGGTTACCATTGCAAGATATGGACCTTTTGCTCGTAATGATAACAATGCAACAATCACACCAAATAATGCTGTTATTAAACTTGCAATAATAATGCTTACGAAGAAATTCAAACCAACCTGCATGGTAAGAATAGCGGATAGATATGCACCGATTGCATAAAATCCTACATGTCCTAAAGAGAGTTGATTTGAAAGACCGACAAGTAAATTTAATCCAACGATAACGATGTAAGTGATTAGAAATGTTTGGGCTACATGAATAGTGTGGGCATTGTTAAAAATCCATGGAAAACCATAAAGGAGAGCTAATGGGATAATAATTTGATAAATCCACCATTTTGCTTTTACCATATTAGAACTTCTCCTTTACTCGTTTTCCAAATAATCCTTGAGGAAGGACAGCTAATATGATTAATATCAAAAAGAATGCGGCAGCATCCTTTAAGGATGTACTATATAAAGTAAAGAGATTTTCTATTACACCAAGTAAAAGGCCGCCGATAAAAATCCCTCTTGGATTCTCAATCCCACCAATTATAGCAACTGCAAATGCTTTTAATCCTAGGAAAAGGCCAATAAATGCACCTGGATGTACCATCGGCCCAACCAGAACTCCACCTATTCCTGCAAGAACCCCAGCAATAATAAATGATATGGAAGCCATAAGACGTGGATTGATTCCCATTAATGATGCAGCATCTCGATTGAAAGCCACTGCTTCAAGCGCCTTCCCAAACAACGACTTCTTTAAGAAAGCATACAATAGTAACATAATAACGATAGCCCCAACTAATACAAATAACTCATGATAACGAATTCTAAAAATACCTAAATCCAATATAGAACGCCCAAAAGGTGATGGCGCCATTAGGACTTCTCTCCCCCAGATGAGCATAGCTACATTTCTCACGATCATCGAAACTGCGACAGTACTTAAAATCCAACCAATGGAATGCCAGCTTTTTAATGGCCGGATGGCGACCTGTTCCAATGCCCAGCCAGAGATACCTAGTAAAACGATAACCACCAGTAATGATGCTAAAAAGGCCACCCAAACTCCCATTCCAGATGTAGTCCCTGCGGTAAAAATAGTTATTCCAATCATTGAACCAAACATTACTAAATCACCTTGACCAAAATTCATCGTTTTAGTTGTAATAAACGTAATATAGTAGCCCTGGGCAATAATCGCATAGATGCTTCCATACACTAAACCGTTAATTATTGCGCTCAAAATATCTACAAAATCCAACGTAATCATCCTCCCTTATGATTAGCTAAGGAAATAGCAATAGTGAAAGGGGACACCAATATTTGGAATCACCCTTTACACCAGCAAAATATTTTTTTGTCTCTTAATCTGCAGCAACAATTTGCAAATCATCGTTATATGTCGCAATGAATACTTCGTTTAATCCAAAAGCTTCATGGTTATCCTTGGTGAAGGCGTTCGATTTAATTGCTGTTACACCTTCAAAATCAGTGAAGGATTCAATTTGATCACGAATTTTTTCACTTTCTAAGCCGACCTTTTTAATAGCATCTAAGATAAGCTTTGCACTGTCATATCCTTGTGCTGACGCAATAGGGAACACATCTTCACCATATGTTTCTACAATTTTTTCATGGAAAGCTTTAGCTTTATCAGATTGGTCAATCGTAAATGACTGAACAAAATATAGGTTTTCTTTCACCAAATCTCCAACTAGCTTCTGAACTGTTGGATCGCCTCCTGTCCATGTTCCATAAATAGGGGCATCCAATCCGACATTGAATCTTGCTTCTAGTAGTTTTGCTGTCTGTGGTGCAAGCCCATAGAAGAATACTGCCTCTACTCCTGCATTATTCATTTCACGAACGGAAGGCTCAAGGTTTAATTCTTTTGGATCAAATGCTGAAATGACGATTGGTTCCAAATTGTACGTATCCTTCATTTGCTTAACAATATCATCTCGTCCACCTTGTCCATATCCCTCTGTATCATGGATGACACCAATTTTTGTAAGTCCTTGTTTTTCGATAAGTTCTTTTAAAATAGCTGCTACTTGAACCCCATCTAGAGGAGCCACACGGAAAATGTAGTTTTTATCAGCATCTTTATACTCTTGTGTTATTTGTGTTCCAGTAGCCACAGGAACGACTTCGGGAATTTTTGCTTCTTGTGTAAATTGAATGTGAGCCATGGCATTCCCAGAATTAGCTGGCCCAATTAAAGCAACAATATTATCTTGGTTAATTAATTTTTGAACAACTTCAACAGACTTTTCTGGTTTAGCTTCGTCATCATATAATATTAGATTTGCCATTTTCCCCTCAAATCCACCAGAATTGTTAAATTCCTCAAAAGCTAGCTCAGCACCTCTCTTTACTCCTTCGCCAAATAGCGCTGTTCCACCTGTCATCGAAATTGCTAAACCTACGTTAAAGGTTTCTTCACTTGAGGAATCTCCGGAATCATTACTATTTGCCGAACTTGTTTCTTCTATTTCGGGACTACACCCTACTAATGCTGAAAATAAGCCCATAAAAACAACTAGAAAGAGTAAAACTGATTTCTTCATAATAATTTCCTCCCTTTTTTAATAAACCTAAAGTTGATCAAATTATTAGAACCCTATTGGGCTGTGTAACCACCATCTATAACAATTGCTTGCCCTGTAATCCCTTCTGCTTTTTCACTTGCTAAGAAAATGGCGTAATCAGATATTTCTCTCGTTTGTATTAATCGCTTCTGTGGCACAAGCGGATAAATGACTTCTTCTAGTACTTTTTCTAAATCCACATTTCTTGTCTTCGCTAGGTCAGTTAATTGATTTCGAACCAGTGGAGTATCTACATAACCAGGACAAATTGCATTTACAGTAATCCCAAAATTTGCTGTTTCTAAAGCGGCTACTTTGGTTAAACCGATGATTCCGTGTTTCGCACTGTTATATCCAGCTTTCCCCGCAAAACCAATTAACCCATTGATAGATGCCATGTTTAAAATACGGCCGCTACCCTGTTTTTTCATAATTGG
>JAENZK010000025.1 GCA_016841285.1 Guptibacillus hwajinpoensis
ATCCAACGGTTTTTGGATATTTTAATATTCGGTAAAATATGAAGGTATGTTTTCTCTAAAAACTTCACCGATTCCTGAATATCGTATCCCTTATACTTAATCCACCACCGTGTGTCTTTCAATCTATTATTCCTACTCAACACTTGTTCCACCCAAGCACTTAGTGAATCATCTATTGATTCAAATTGAACTAAGCCTGCCCCTAAATCTACTTCATCTGAGATTGTATTCGATATTACACATGGTAGGCCAGAACCTTGAGCCTCAATCAGAGTTACTGGCAAGCCTTCATGGATTGAAGGAAATACAAATACATCAAATGCTTGAAGTAATCGATTAATATCGCTTCTAATTCCCAAAAATAATACTCGGTCACTTATATTTAAACCTTTTACTTTGTTTTCTATCTCGTTTCTCAAGGGGCCATCCCCAGCCAAAAGAAGAACTGCATTTGGCTTTCGCTTTAATAATGCACAAAATACATCTATTAGGAAGGCGTGATTCTTTTGCAATGCAAATCTTCCGACATGACCAACAACGAATGTCTCTTCCGAAAGTTTCAGCTCTTCCCTAATTTGTTTTCTTATCTCCTTGGAAAAAGCAAAATCCTCGTAGTTAATCCCATTTCTTAAGAGCATTGACTTTTCCGCTTTGGTGTCAAATAGCCAGCTTGCAGCATGTTTGGAACATGCCATTAGGTGTGTGGCATTTGGTAAAATAAATTTCCCCGCGTAAGCCTTATATAACTTTGCTACTTTTCCCCCTTCACTGCTCGTATTATGGCTATGAGCAATTCTCACTGATATCCCCGCTTTTTTAGCTGATCGCAGTACTAAACCACTCATCCTATCTAAATGTGAGTGTACAATTTGATAATTTGAATGTGTTTGAAAAAAGGAATTTAACGCCTTTACATAGCCAAAGTGGCTCACATCTGTTACATACGGGATTCTATGAATTTTCCCGCCTAATTCTATAATTTCCTCATCAAAGACACCATTTTTACAAGTAAGAAAATCAAACTGTATTTTGGAGCGATCGATGTTCCGATACAGATTCATAATCAGGGTTTCTGCACCACCACGGTTCATATTAACGACCACATGTAAAACTCTTAGTGGAGAGCCCACTTGATTTCCTCCTGTTCTTTCATATACGTAGTGTAAATACGGCTTTTTTCTAGTAAAATTTGATTGGTACTATATTTACTTTCCATCATTTTTCGACCATTAGATCCAAGTTTTATTATTAAATCTCTATTATGGGCTAATAGAATTAATTTCTTAGCAAAACCTTTTTTATCTTCACCATCTATTACCCAACCATTTTTATTATTTAAAACAAGCTCTCTGTGTCCTCTATTATCACTAGCCACGATTGGAATTCCCGTAGCCATCGCTTCCATAACATTTACTGGCAGTCCCTCACGCAGACTTGAAGCAACACCTACATCGCTAATGGAAAGCAGAGATTGAATATCTTTACGGAATCCCAAAAAATGAACATTTTTTTCTACACCAAATTTTGAAGCAAGACTTCTACATTCATCAAATAGAGCTCCTTTGCCAGCCAACAATAATTTGACATTGGGCACTTCGTTTTTCATTTTCGATATCGTTTCGATTAGAAATTTCTGATTTTTGTTTTTATTAAATTCAGCCGCATAAAAAAGTAAAAAATCGTCTGGGTTATACCCGTACGATTTCCTAATTTCCTGTTTTTCCCCTAAACCAATAGGCTTAAATTGGGTAATATCAATTCCAACACCATGAATATGCTCTATTTGTTTAGCTCTAAATCCCCTTTGAACAGCTAAGTAATAGTCTTCTTCGTTAATCGTAATCAAACAATCAGTTAACCTTGCCAACCCTTTTTCAATCGGATAATAAAAGATCCAATTAAAAAATGGTGCCCCTTTACAAAAGTGAAATCCATGAGCCGTATAAATGACCTTCGTCCCTTTTTTTCTTGCCTGCCTTGCAGCCAAACGTCCAAGAACTCCGCCCATGGGGGTATGACAGTGGATGATTTGGTACTGGTGTTGATGTATGATTGCTTGTAGTTCCTTATAGGCTTTTAAATTATCTCGTTTAAAAGGGGACCTTTGTATGGGTATGTCAAATTTCACATCAACATAGGGAAGATCCATCCCACCGCTTGCAGCAATATGAACCTCCCAGCCTTGATCCTTAAACCATTTCAAATAAGGAAGATGAAAGGCTTTAAAATGGTAATCGACAGTTGCACAGAAGAGAACTTTCTTTGACAAGTTCATCACTCCTCTGTTTCCAACAGATCAGCTGATTTAGAAGACTCATTGGTTTCATTATCCATCTTCAAAGTAGCCACTGCTCGCATCCCAGCGCGTATCTTGTGGTCTTTATTCTCAACAATGATCTTTACCGGGTACGTACTTTCTCCCCGATTTGGAAGCAAACTAACATAGACCACCTCCCCATTCTTTACAATTCCTTGTGATGGAAAATTGACATACACCGATTGCCCCTCTTGCCATTTGTTAACTATTGCTTCTGGGACATTAATAGTAATATAGAGCTGATCAAGATTCGTGATAAGAAATAGAGCTTTTCCTGGTGAAACTGTTTCACCAATTCTTCCGTTTAATTCAGTAATGAATCCATTCACTGGTGCAACTATCGGAAGTTTATCATATTGGCTCTTCACTGCTTCGAGCTCAGTCTTTGCATTTTCAACGGCGATTTGCGTCATTTTATCTGTCACTGCCGCAGATTTCTTTTGAAGTCTTAATGTGTCTTCGGCTGACACTTTGGTTTTCTCCGAAGAACTTTTCAGTTGCTGGTCATATTTAGCTTTTTCTTTTTCATATTCTTCTTTTTCTTTTTCGTATTCTTTTAGCAGCTTAGCCTTTTCTGTCTCTATGGCAACTTTCTTTTGGGCGGTTATTACATTTAGCTCAGCCCTTTCTTTATCAACAGTCACCGTAACAAACTCTTGTTCCGAAAGATGCCCATTTTCAAATAATTCGTTTGCCTTTTCCCATTCTTTTTTCTTTTCCGTTAATGCAAGTTCCGCATCTTTTACCGCTTTTTCGGCAGCCTCTAACTCTGAATATTTCGGCAATTCAGGAAGGATAGGGGCTACAGGTGTGATAATTTCCGAACTTACCGCAGAATAGTTAATGGTAGCCAGCGTTTGATTTAGTGCAATTTGCTGCTCCATCGCTGTTAAATTCCCTTGAGCCTCTACGACTTTGACTTGGTCTTCCGCGCGCCGCACAAGTTCAGGCAAGTCTCCTTCATCTAACTCCGCTAGTTTTTCTCCTGCCTTTACATAAGCACCAATCTCTTTATAAATACCTTTAAGCTTACCCTCTATTTCTGAAGAAACAATCACTTCTTGATATGGCTGTGCTCGACCGTTCAAAATAAGCTCTTCCTGCGAATAGCTTTTTGCTTCCGCATGAATCTCGATTGGATTCGCTTGTGTCCCTGAAACAACTCCACATACAAGGAGAATAGAAAGGGTTGGGTATCCTATTTTTTTCATTATCATTGTTTTCACTCCTTCAACTGCATTGCATCCTCTTTTATATGGTCGTATTTACAAGTTCTTTTTCCATAATTGTTGATAAATAAGCGAGAACATCATTTCTTAAACTCGGATGCTGCAAGGCAAAATCAATTGTCGTTTTGATAAACCCAAACTTTTCACCTACGTCATAACGAATACCTTCAAAATCATAAGCAAAAACGGCTTCGTATTTGTTTAATGTTGCAATCGCATCCGTTAATTGAATTTCCCCACCAGCGCCTGCTGACTGGTTGCCCAAAATTTCAAAAATTCTAGGATTTAAAATATAACGCCCTAAAATAGCGAGATTAGATGGAGCATCTTCCATTTTCGGTTTTTCAATCAAATTTTTCACCTGATAAAAACGGTCACTAATCATTTGCCCATCGACGATTCCATAGCGTGTGACTTCTTCATCTGCCACATGCTGAACCCCTATAATCGAAGAATTATGCCGTTCATATTGTTCAATCATTTGTCTAAGACATGGTTTTTCAGCCCTGACAATATCATCTCCCAGTAAAACTGCAAAGGGTTCATTTCCAATAAATTTACGTGCACACCAAATCGCATGCCCTAATCCTAACGGCTCTTTTTGACGAATATAATGAATATCTACTAATTTAGAAGCCTTTTGAACCTCATCCAGCAAGTCGAGCTTGCCCTTTTCTAATAAACTATGCTCTAATTCAAATGAATGATCGAAATGGTCCTCAATCGCCCTTTTTCCTTTTCCGGTAACAATAATAATGTCTTCAATTCCTGACTCTACTGCTTCTTCGATAATAAATTGAATCGTTGGCTTATCTACAATGGGCAACATCTCCTTTGGCATAGCCTTTGTAGCAGGAAGAAATCGAGTACCTAGACCTGCCGCTGGAATTATCGCTTTTTTAATCTTCATTTTCATACGCTCCTTGTCATCCCATCAACCTAATATTGGTATTCTTTTTTGAGTAACTTCTTGTTTATTAGCTAACTCTAATAGCTCATTTCTTAATTGATCCCTGTTAAGAATTTGGAAAGAGGATATTAAATTTTCAATGACATCAATGGATAAATTTACCGGCTTTCCAATATAAATCTTTGGATAGATTTGTTTGTCTCCAATTTCATGTTCTTTAAAAAGCTCTTCAAAGAGCTTCTCTCCTGGCCTGATTCCAGTAAATTCAATTTCAATATCATCCACTGAATTACCTGATAATTTAATTAGGTTTTTTGCCAAGTCTACAATTTTAACTGGTTCCCCCATATCCAGCACAAAGATTTCCCCGCCACGAGCCAGAGCACCTGCTTGAATCACTAATCTTGATGCCTCTGGAATCGTCATAAAATAACGAATCATATCCGGATGTGTAACGGTAACAGGACCTCCCTTTTGAATTTGTTCTTTAAAACGAGGAATGACACTTCCACGGCTCCCTAGAACATTTCCAAAACGTACAACAACAAACTTTGTGTGACTAAGTTTATCCATGTATTGAATAATCATTTCTGCAATTCGTTTCGTTGAACCCATCACACTCGTCGGATTTACCGCTTTATCAGTCGAAATCATGACAAACGTGTCAACCTCGTATAAACTTGCAGCCCTTGCAATATTTCTTGTTCCAATAATATTATTTTTTACCGCTTCCTCCGGATTTCGTTCCATTAATGGGACATGTTTATGAGCGGCAGCATGATAAATCACCTGAGGACGGTATCTTTTCATCACCATTTCCATTTTTTCTTCATCCTGTAAATCAGCAATCTCAGTGATGAATTCAATACCTCCATCTTTATATAAGTCCCTTAATTCCACATCAATTGAATAGATGCTGTTTTCTCCATGTCCTAATAAAATTAGCTGTTTCGGATAAAACTGTGAAATTTGCCGACAGATTTCAGAACCTATGGATCCCCCCGCACCTGTAACCAATACCACTTTGTCTGTTACATATTCAGAGATGCTATCAATATCCAATTCAACTGGCTTTCTACCTAGTAAATCTTCTACTTGAACATCCCGAAACTGATTGACTGAAACTTTTCCAGTTGCCAAGTCCTCAATCATCGGAAGAATTTTCGTCTTCGCTCTTGTCTTCGCACACTCTTGGAAAATATCATTCAATTCCTTTTTACTTAGAGACGGGATGGCGATAACAATATTATCGATCTTAAAGTCTTGAACTGCTCTCTCAATTTGATCAACCCCTCCAACTACTGGAATTCCAAGGATATCGAGATGTTGCTTTTTGAAATCATCATCAATAAATGCAACTGGGACTAGCTCAGCGTGGTCATTATGGAGCAACTGCCTTGCAACCATCGTTCCCGCGGCACCAGCTCCAATAATTAATGCTCGTTTCTCTTTTTCATCCTTTTTAATATAGTTATCACGAAAAATTCTCCAGAAAAAGCGCGAACAACCAATTAATAACATGTGTAACATCCAAGTAACTGCAAGCATCCTAAAATGAATCATCTGACTAACCATTATCTGAACAACAGCTGTCATCAAAATCGAATAAGTAATCACTTTAAAGATAATCCACAGCTCTCCGATGCTAGCATATCCCCAAGCTTTTTTATATAACTTGAAGTGATATGAAAAAATATGATGGCCGGCTAATAAGGCCATGGAGTAAACAAGAATTGGCATCGTAAAAACATGAATGTCCGCATTAACTAAAAAGCTGCTAAAAAATATGGCTGATAATACAATTGCTGAATCAACAAAGGTTAAAAAGAACACTCGCTGATGATAAGTCACTTCACTCACCCCTTTCCCAATAAATAGTTAACTAAACGCTTTTTTTGTAGACTTTGGATATCGTTCCATTCCTTTCACCTAAAATACTGCTTTACTAAATTTAAAACATTTACTTATAAACCCTTAAATAAGGATTTATAAGTAAATATTTTAATAGAATAGGGCATCTAACCCTCCCTCACATCACACTTTCGACGACTGGCGTCTAAGGTCCCTTGAAAGAAACCCACAGCGTGACCGAGTGCCTCCATTGATAACGGTGAGGAGACATAACCAAAACTTTATAATTCTTTATACAAATGCTATTAGTTCTTAATAAAGAACATATTTGTAAAAAAATTTCTCCTTTACTTACTAGGAGTGAAATATCTTACTTATAATTAAAAATTACCCCTAAGCACGTTGCATGGGCTAAGTCCAGTAATCGCTTTGCTTCCTTTGCTTCATGTGACTTTGTCTTGCCTTTTCGAATGACTAAAACTGTTCCTTTACAACGATTGGCAAGTAATCGGCCATCCGTGACATCTAAGATAGGTGAAGAATCAAATAAAACCCAATCATATTTCTTTTTTACTATATCAATCATTTGATCTAGTTTTGATGAAGAAAGCAGATCAGCTGGATGATTAGAGATGGAGCCACTCGTTAAAATCTCTAACCCCTGCACGTCGGTTTGGATAACTGCCCCTTCTATAGTTGTTTCACCTGTTAAGACATCCGACAACCCTATTGAGTGTTCCAATTGAAACAATGTATGTAAGCTTGGTTTTCTTAAATCAGCGTCAACTAATAATATCTTTTTCCCAAGCTGTGCCAACGATATAGCTAAGTTAGCCGCAGTTACCGATTTCCCTTCCGTATACCCAGGAGAAGTGATGAGGAGCGTCTGATATTGATGATAGATAGATGAAAATTGTAAGTTAGCCCTGATTGTACGGTATTGTTCAGAAATAATTGATTCTGGATGTATAAATGAAACTAATCCACCTTTTCCCTTTCTTTTAAGTGCCATTTTTTTCACCTCAACCTTTTTCTCCGCATACCTGGCTTATTTTTAACATTAACCTTCGTCATTTTTGAAATCGAACCTATGACTTGAAGGTCAAGGAATTGTTCAATTTCTTTTTCAAAACGTATCGAGTCATCCAAGCTATCAAGAAAAAGAACGATACCAATTCCAATAACTATGCCAGCTGCAAATCCAAGAATGATATTTTTAACTAAGGAGCTCTCTTCTGCGGCATATACAGGGAAGTTACTTACCAGCGCCTCTGATACAATTCTTGTATCGTAAATTCCAAGTATATTTCCCATTTGTTTAATAAAGTACGATGCAGTTGTATTGGCAATCTCAGCGGCTAGTTCTGGATTCGTATCACGAACAGCAATTTTAACAATTTTTCCGCCTTCGTCGATAAAAGTAATTTGTTCATTTAATTTATTCGTTGTTTGTTGGAGTCCAAGTTCTCCGATAACGCTGCCAAGTACAGTAGGATCCCTTAAAATGACTTCTAGCGTACTGGTGGAGTTTATTTCATTTGAGTTTAGTAAAATACTAGTTGAAGATTGGTAAACTGCTGGAGGCTCCTCTGAAATAAAACTTAATAAGCCACTTGCAATAGATGTAATGCAGGTAATTATCAAAATTAGCCATATATGCCTTTTGATAACTTCAAATAACACCTTTAAGTTAATTTCTTTTTGCATGATTTCCTCCATACTTCCTTACTTCTAGATAATACACTTTCCTCACGTTCTAAATAAAGAACAATAAGTCCAAAAAAAATTGATGATGCTAAATTATATCTATTTCATTAAATATATATATCTACTTTTTAGGACTATTTTAGTATTACAGCTTCATTATAGTTCTTTATAAAGAACAAGTCAAGTGTCTTTTGTCAGAATGATATTTCTTCCAGTTTCTCTTTCGCAAGATTCCCATGAATTCCAAAAAAATTTCCCACTAGTTTTATATATTCAACAACGGTTGTCTTGCGATCTGTTTTTGTAGACCACCACTGATCTGGATTATACCCAGTGCGTGATGCGGATGTAAAGGTTAGTCGTATCCCACTTCCCCGGAAGACTTGAGTAAAATTACTTTTTACCCTTCTCATATGAAAATTGGAGGAAATGACGATTGCAGAATCAAATTGATACTTTACCATCAACTCTTTTGAATAGAATGCATTATCTCTCGTACTTTTGGCCTTGTTTTCTAAAATGAGTGAATTACGAGCAACCCCCATCGTTTGCGCCGCTTGGGCTAAATTGTCCTCACTGCCATTAGATATAATTAAAAAAGGAGCGTACACCTGTTGATACAACTCAACACTTTTTTCTAAACGTTCTATTCCACCGCCGCTCAACATAATAATGACGTCTGATTTTACTGGTTCTTCGTTAATAACAAGAAATTCACCCGCTTCTCTTCCTAAAAACACCAAAAAGACGCAGAGACCAATAATTATGAATAGAATCATCCATTTCATTACTCTTTTAAAGCAAAAGCTTGCTGGCTTCCTAGCAGATGTCGAAATAATCCTCTTTTTTCCTCAGCCAATTGCTTGAAACCTCCCCTTTGAACGACTTTTCCTTTTTCTAATACAATGACTTGATCAGCATTGCGAATTGTTGATAACCGGTGTGCAATCACGATAATTGTCATTTTTCCCTTTAGTTGGTCAATGGCCTCCTGAATTTTTCTTTCATTTTCCGTATCAAGCGCACTTGTTGCCTCATCGAGAACAAGAATAGAAGGCTTTCGCAAAATAGCACGGGCGAGGACAATACGTTGTCTCTCTCCACCAGATAATCTAATGCCTCGATCACCAATCAAAGTATCCAACCCCAGCGGCAACTTTTTAACAAACTCAGCCGCAGACGAAAATTCAAGTGCTTCCCAAAGTTGTTCTTCCCTAGCATGGGGTACAATCATTAATAAATTTTCCCGTATTGTTCCATTAAAAAGGAATGGATCTTGCGATACATAACTAATTGTGCTCCTTAAATCTAGTAGATTATTCTTACTTAATGGAACATCATCAATCAGAATTTCCCCATATTCTGGTTTGTTTAGTCCCATTAATAAATCAATTAAAGTGCTCTTACCAGCCCCAGATGGTCCGACGATTGCAGTCATCTGATTACATGGGATTTTTAAATTTATATCTTTTAAAGCATATAACTCCTTGTTTGTATTGTACCGATAGTTTATATTTCGACATTCTATACCGTGATTTATCATATGAGATTGTAGATTCTTATTATCGATATCCTCTAATTCTTGCGACTCCAAGCACTCTTTTTGCAATTCAATTAATGCGTTAAACGATGGAATAACAGAACTCAACTGTTCCATACTTGACTGAATACTAGTAATTCGCGGCCATATTCTAGAAAAGATAATTAAAATAACCATTAGCTGTGCAGGTTGGGTTTCAAACATTTTAATCGATATAAAAACAAAAACAGCTATCAATACAGCTGAAATAGATTTAAAAACAAATCGGGAAGTGGTCTTTAATTTCGAAATTTCAATCATATTTTTTTCCATTTTTTCATTTAATGAGTGAAACCAACGAATATGAGAGGCTTCAAGACTATTGCTCTTAATTTCTTTCATTCCATTTAAATGATCAGTAACCACACCTAGATAAGTTTTCCCCAACTCTACAGTATTTCCTCCAATTTGTTTTGAATTTTTCACAAATCCACGGGACAATAATATAAGCAATGCACCAAAAATCAATACAAAAATTGTAAATTCTGCTGATAGCCAAAATGCGATACTAATTTGTACTAAAGTAAAAACAAAAGAAGAGATAAACTGCAAGAAAAACTGCGTTCCCCCACTTACTCGCGCTATTTCATGGACCATGGTGTTGATGAGATCCGATTTTCTTTTTCTTAAATAAAAGGACCAGTTTGCTTGCATTAAAGCTTTATAGGTTTTCTCCCTTAAATATCGAGTAAATCCTTGCTGGATTTTTGTGTTTAAAATTGTTTGCTGCCTTTGAAAAAGTGCCTGGCCAACCATAATTAAAACAAATAAAAGTAATAGAACAATTAAACTTAATGACTGAGGAAGAGTATTAAAAAGGCTAATGAACCAATCGAAATGGCTATTTTCATATGATTGGACACCCTCTAAAAATCCGGTAAGACTTATTAAAGGTAATAATAGCAGTATCCCAAAATTTTCAAGCAAGCCAATAAGAATCATACCTATAAGATTAATGTATAGAATTTTCCCTGAGTAGAATTGAATTTGCTTAGTAAAATAAAATATGTGTTTCACGGCTTATGTCCTCCTAGGGAAGGCTGGAAAACCCGTCTTCCTCCAAATCCATAAAAAAGGCCTTAAAGGAAAATACAAAAAGTGAAGTGGTTTTGGAAGTGGTAATATTTTTGCATCATCAGGATATGGGTACAGAATGCTTAGGACAAAAATACACTTCTGTTGAATCGACATTAAGGAAAATAAATGACGTTTATGATATTTTGAAACATGTTCAGGTAATGAGTCCGAATGTAGGTTCACCATTTCCTCTAAATAAAAAACAGTCCCTTGAGCTAATCTTTTTGATTTATTGAACTCACATAAAGGCTTCATATGTTCACTTAAAGTTATAGAAAATATATTAAATGCTAAAATAAGTGCTTGACCACCGGTCTCTAATAAATGATACTTTTTTAATTTTGGATAAAGCTCATTCCAATTAAGATCTTGGCCAATTAATTGACGTATGTCTACCAACCATCGAAGACGAGACCATCCGTGACGTGCTCCATGCGTTATTAGAAACATGAATAAGTCTTCTTTCCCTAATAAATAAATTAGGCTGTTCGTTAATGTACTTTGTCTTTTATTATTCCATAATTCTTCAAAGGAAGGTTCCTTGCCAGGACCTGGATTCAGTCTCCAATGCACTTCTATTTTAATTTGCTTTTTAGGGTGGATAAATGTGATATGATGATGACGCCATTTCCAATCCATTAAGATTGTTTCTATATAATCATCTTTCTCATAACCTAAGTTGATAAGAAGCTTCTCCATCCTATCTAGATGACTGATTGGAACTAAAACATCTAAATCATTGCATGTTCTTAAAGATAAATCCCCATATAACTCTTCAGCAAGTACAGGCCCTTTTAAATTAAGCAATCTTATCCCATTCTTATGGCAAATGTTATTTATCTCTTCCATTTCTTTTGTAAGATAAAGCATTTTAAAGGTGTTTTTTTTATAGTATTGGGAAAGAGTCTGAATCACCTCTATAGGAATAAATGTTTCTTGAAGTTTTTTTAATTTTATGTTTAACAGCGGGTAAATACGATGGTGTAAAGCTAATTGAGCAAACTTTTCCCAATTGACCCCGTGATATTTAGTTTCATTGATGTTTTGTACATGAAGATTATTTTCATCCATATTGAAAAGTTCCAACAGTAATTTTAATTCCAAAGGTACACGAGTCAAATTAAGATTGTAATCCATTTTTTCTCCTCAATTTTCAATTGATTTTTTTCGCAAAAGTTCCAACAACAGTAAACCTCCCCATACCTTCCACCCCTGTTATATAATAGGGGCCGCTACGTAACCATGCATGGGCAATTAATTTCCCCGTCTCGTCCTTTGCAGTGCCTAAGTAAAGGGTACTACCAATCTTTCTTTTTTCCAGCATTTGCATTGCTGCAATTGCCTTTACTAAACATTTGCTTTCCCAAATAGTATACCCACTCATAATTTGTATTGCTTCATTCACTTGTCTTAATATTTTCGTATTTGACTCTATATTCAAAAATGTAGTTTCACACATATGCTCACCTAATAAGGGGGCAATCTTCGAAAACGGCATAATTTTTAGAACTCGTGCCCAGCCCAATAGTAAAAAAGCTTCAATAAATAATCGTTTCGTTTCTCGATTTAGTGTTAAAAATCTCTGTATTTTCTTAATCACGCTTTAATTTCATCCTTTAAGGCTTAATAATTATAAGGTTTTCATTGAGCAATTGGGTTAAAAATGAAATGACCTGTTGTTGACATTCACCTTCTTCCACCTCATATTCTGACAGTAACTTCTTTACAACTTGCTTTACAGTGACGGGTGATTTTATCCAATCCCAAATGGCTCCGCCAATTTCCCCCAAATTATAATACTTTCCGTTTTGAACACTCATCATTACTTTTTCTCCGCCCATATTGCTTACAATATTCCCATCACTTTGAAAAACCGTACAATTTAAATTAATTTGTTTAGTAAACTGCATTTTTTGTATTCTCCTTTTTTGCATAATTTAAGATCAATGAGGCTAAGTCATATACAGTAAAAGTATCCGTGGGCCGATACAGCTTAAATACATCGATCTTATTTAAAATTTTTGTAGAGTAATTAAAGTGCCATTCAACTAGATTTAATTCTGGTATTAGAAAATTACGATAGGTATGGTTTAATAATGTATTTAACCGTTCTAGTATATCGATAGGAACCATTTCTATTTGGCTATACTTTCCCTTGTCTAATTCAAACACACCAGCTAATGGTAAAGGTGCTGAGAAAAACTTTTCCGAAACTGGTACCGTATATTTCGTTTCCCTTTGGTATATTGGCTTTAATTTAGCGCTCTCCATTCCAAAGTAGTCCAAACTTTCCTGCCATAACTTTTGTTGTGGGTATGAAGGGATAATAAATGGCAAGTGGTCTTCTTCTGAAATCGTAACGGCAATGACATCATCACTTAATAACTTGTATCCTGAATTCATTAAAGCCGCAGCCAATGTAGACTTTCCCGCACCTGACTCGCCAACTATTGCATAGGCTCTTCCATCAATCTCAATCGCACTGCCATGCAATGGTAAGATTCCCCTCTGCATTAAAAGAGCCCCAATACATGTTCCTAGAATAAAAAGTCTTATTTGATCTTCATTTGCATTTACCAAAGGGGTAACCGTGATTTTCTTTCCATCCTCAATTAGATATATGGCAACATTAGGAATCTGAAACATGACAAAATCTTTTTTTATAATAAAACTGTATGGGTGTTTTGCTAGACTTACCCAAAGAATAGATAAATCATCAATTTGAATGATTACATCCGGATTTTCATATTGATTTTTGATCATAGCAATTTCAGGCAGAGATATTTCACTTAATATATTTAAGCCAAATGCCCAGTATTTTTTTGTTTCTACCATAAAAGTCACTCCAAATGACAATTTAAATTGTATTAATGTAAAAGCCCTCATCCTTTATTTAGATAGAAGGGCTTTTATCATTTAATACCTTGTTGTGAAATGATTATGATTCATGATGTGGGCCATATGCTGGTTCTCCATCGTAAGCCTCATCATGATAGCCCTCATAGCCCGCAGCGAATGTCATTTCGATATTAAGAATCTCTAACTTTGGCTCTTTCCACTTTTTCAAACTAGTCACCTCCCTTCAAAATTGTTTTTAATAAATCGATAAACAATTAAACTTCGTACCGCTATCCGGTAATCTCCATTTATTGCGAATTCCACACGTGGACCTTCTAATACCTTCGAAATTGCATCGTTAACAGCCTCTGGGTTAAAATATTCAAAGACTTCCGAATTTTTTTTAAGCTGTTGAAGTTCATCGGTAAACAAACTCCATGTAGGGGCCATGCGATGCACCCAATCCACTCCCTGAACCCCCCTTACACGCTGGTTCAAACGAACCTTATCTGGTAAGATATTTTTTGTTGACCTGCGAATCAAGGCTCGATCAAGCCCCTTTTGAACATACTGCTCTTCAGGCACTGACAAACAAAAACGAACAACTCGTAAATCATTTGTAGGGTCCCTTTTCCATAATGGGTACTTTAACGATAATTTTGTTCCTAACGTGTTGGTTGCACTCCAATGAAATAATTCTGAAAAATGCCGTCTCCTTGCTTCATATAAATCTGGTAAAGCCGACGAATCTACTTGTATCCCATGGCTTTCAAGTTTCTCAAAAATTCTTGTCTTTTTTGCTAAGTCTGGATTAATTAAAACTGTTGAATTTATCTGTTCAAATAAAGGAGAAATTCGATTCATAATTGGAAATGCTATTTTCCCAATGTATGAAAGAACTTGAGTTTTTTTCATACCAGTATTTTTACTAAACATTTCTATTTCATTAGCTAACTGAAAGAATTTGAAACTTTTCAAAAGGGTGGCATAATACTCCAGCGCCGGCCCCCAAGAAATAGTTAGATTGCCTCTTCCCCCATTTAGTAAAATCCCCAAACGATCTTGATGGGCCCTTTCATAAATCCCTTTCAACCAAATAGAATTCTCAAAAAATTTATATGGCATTTCCATCGTATCTAGAAAATTATCAATTTCTAAGTAAGGATTGGCTTCTGGGAAATCTAAAATATGATTTTCTACATTTCCAACAAATCGAGCTGTAGCCAGTATATACTCTGTTTCATTGGCAATCCTTGACTTTGGTGAGAAGTCATTAAAGTCATTAGAAGGAACAAAACTATAAGTCTTTAATTTTTTATCATATTTTTTCAATTCCCTAGTCGCAAAACATACTACTGCACCAGAGTCTAGTCCCCCGCTTAAATGCGCCCCTACATTCCGATGAGTTCTTATTCTCGCAGTAATTGCCTCTTGGAATACCTCTTGGAATGCTTCAATATATTCTTGATCAGATTTTAGTCGTATTTTTTCACCTTGTTTAATTGTGCAATATCTCACAAGGGCAAACCTTTCCTTATGTACTGAAATAGAATGAGAAGGTGGAATTTGTAAAATTCGTTTAAATACAGTCGTATTGGTATCTACCGTATCAATAACAGAAGATATCGCTAAAAACTCCGCAAGCCATTCTTCATTCAATTCCTTCTGAATATAGGGAAGTGTAAATAGTGGCATGATCGTTGTGCAAAAAGCCATTTTTTTGTAGTCTTGGTAATAATATAGAGTTCTACTCCCTGAAAAATCCCGAGCACCAAATAGCTTTTGCTTCCGATCGTCCCAAATCATAAAAGCAAAATCACCAATTAAATACTTCGGTGTCTCTTCGCCCCATTTGGAATAGGCAAGCAGGATTAATTGGCTGTCTGGCATCGTTTTTCGATCTTCATAATCGACTTGAAGCATGGAAAACAATTCATCACGATTATCAATGATTGCATCTGCAGTTATTGCCAATTGCCTTAAATCATCATAATACGGTAATTGTTCTCCAACCGATTCTGGTGTGATCCATTGGGCATGACATCCTAGAAAGATATTCTCTTTTTTCCATACTTGAACATCATCCGCTGGAAATTTTTCAAGAGATTTCATCATTTCCAATCCTTGTTCAGACGATACCGGTTCATTATTCATATGATAGATCCCAGCTATTGCACTCATAATTCCTCCTGATTTGCTTCCCTACCATACCACCGTAGCAGTTGGTTCACACATGTGTTATTATTCTTTTTAGAGAACGATGGTCTTTTTTAATATAATTTATGTTTAAGTAAGTTCAAAAGAACGTTATTTGTTCTTTATAAAGAACCAACAAATTGAGTATATGACAAAGGGGTAATTTTGAAAAATCTGAAAAATAGCTATTTTTTCTTAATAATGAACAGAAAATAGGCATTTCCTCCTTTTTTCTCCCCGTATCTTAATATTTTCAAATCTTTATAAAGAACATTTTATTCTATATATATCGAACAAAAAGTGCCCTATAGAGAGTCATTTAAATGACTTCCCTATAGGGCACTTATATTGATTAAACTTTTTCCGCGACAAACTCCATAAAACCAGTTTGATCCGGTACAAAATCAATTTGATTGTTGTTAAAGTAATGGAGTTGTGTTTTATTAATGATAAAATGTAG
Source organism: Guptibacillus hwajinpoensis (assembly GCA_016841285.1). Lineage (GTDB taxonomy): Bacteria > Bacillota > Bacilli > Bacillales > Bacillaceae_J > Schinkia. The sequence continues at coordinate 16,165 of JAENZK010000025.1, forward strand.
TCCATCGATGATAATTTCTTCGTCATTTGGATCAATCGAATCTTCCAATGTTAATTTCAGCTTCACCAAACAACTGAACCGTAGTTGCAGTCGTATGAACCTTTTTCTTTCTGATACATTCATTCTATTTCGTAATTCTGTTTTGGCTTCATCCGTTATAGAAAACATCGGTTCCTCTCCCCACTGCTTTTCTTCTAATGACATTACACTGCTGTTTCTTCCAACCCTGCTTCTTCCCAGTCTTTACAAACATCGACCCACTCTTTTGCATAAGAATATTGAACTAATTCCTCAATCGCTAATTCGATGGCAGAATTTGTGCTGCCACAGGCTGGGAAAAGGGTCTCGAAGCGTTTCATAGAGACATCGAGATAGACATCTAAATCGTTGACTAAACCAAACGGGCACACTCCACCGATAGCATGTCCTGTTTGTTCGAGTACTTCATCTGGTGTAAGCATTCGAGCCTTGAAGCCAAATGTATGGCGAAATTTCTTGTTGTCGATTTTGGCATCGCCGGCCGCAACAATTAAGATCGCTTTTTCGTCTTCTCCTCTAAATGATAATGTTTTTGCAATTCGTGCGGGAATAACGCCTATTGTTTCCGCAGCTTGTTCAACGGTTGCACTTGAAGTATCAAATTCCATGACATCCTTTTCACGATTCCACTTTTTAAAATGAGCTTTTACATTTTCAATAGACAACTTATACATCCTTTCTTTCATACGCTTTATTTAAAATGATACCATATTCTTTTCAACAAATAGAAAAACTTGGCTTGACGGTTTATGTATTTTTGTCGATATTTCACTCTGAAAAAGTAGCAATAAATCGTAAAACCTATAATAAAATTAGATGAACTAATACAAAATTCCTAATTCACTAAAACGAAAGCACTAATAAATCTATACATAAGGAGGAAGTGTCCAATAAAAAAACATACTCATAAAGCAATTCAGAAGAATTTGTTCTAAAGTTAAAATCCATACTTTGAAAAAGGCAAACCTGCTTGTAAAACAGGGACGCAAAGCCACAGATCTAAGAAATAACTTTGATAGCTGGGCTACCAAAAGTAATGAACCAGGGGGAAATATGAATACTCAAAGTACACAGACTTCTCAGGATCAAAACATTAAACTACCCACAGTTGATTTAGAGTGGTTACAATTACTTTTAGATGCAAAATCAATAGGACTATCGGTTGAGGACATAAGGGTATTTTTAAGAAATAATAGTGACAACGATGTAATGTTGGATATGAGCCTTTCTAATAACGAACATTCATGATAATATATTAATATAAATCATACGTTTAGGGAGATATCAATGATAGGGAAACGTATCCAAACAATCAGAAAAGAGAAGGGGCTCTCACTATCAGATTTGGCTGCAAAGGCAGGTATTGCAAAATCCTATTTAAGCTCGATTGAGCGGGACATTCAATCAAATCCCTCTGTTCAATTTTTAGAAAAAATAGCAGCAGTTTTAAATATCAGTGTTCAATCACTTATAAATACTGAGGTCGATGAAGAATCATTGGATCCTGAATGGATTAAACTTGCACAAGAAGCAGCAGAGTCTGGGGTAAGCAAAGAACAATTTCGTGAATTTTTAGAATTCACAAAATGGCAGATCGAACAACGGAAATATAATGAAACTGAATAAAAGAGAAGCTGGGGTAGAATTATTTCACTAATTCATCTCAGCTTCTTTTTTGCGTTGAACCCTTTTATTCAAACTTATATATCCAAAAACGTTCCGTACTGATCCATGCCAACGCATCTGGATCCTTGTTCAGGAGTTTTTCTGATAAATTATCCATTACAGCACTCGTTTGCGTTTTGTGTGATAGAATGCAGGTAATTTTATTGTCTTGAACAGAAGTAATATCGACAACTAAATCCGGTTCACCTAATTTTTCAACACAGTCATTCGAAAATGCCAAACATTGTAGTTTCGGACGAGTTTCTTTAGACATTTGTTTCATAGCATGGACAACAGCTGCTCCTGTCGCATCATGGTCTGGATGGACACTATAGCCCGGGTAAAATGAAATAACCAGTGATGGGTTTATTTCCTCGATAATCGCTCGAAAACGATTAGCCAGTTCATCAATATCCTCAAATTCCAATGTTTTATCACGTAAGCCTAACATTCTTAAATCGGTAATACCAATGGCTTTCGTGGCATTTATAAGCTCTTTTTTTCTAATGAATGGGAGTGTTTCGCGATTTGCAATGGGTGGCGTTCCCATATTACGTCCCATTTCACCAAGCGTGCAGCAAGCATAAGTCACAGGTGTCCCATTTCCACTATGTAAGCTGATTGTTCCAGATGCTCCAAATGCCTCATCATCTGGGTGTGGAAGAATAACTAAAACATGTCTTTCCTTTTCCATGATCGTACACTCCTTTAAAATCAAATGCGCCTTGGCGTATTTGCGCCCAGAGTTTTTTCGAGCTTTCTCGAAAAAACTAACTTTAAAAATCTGAGGCATCCGCCGGAGGCTTTAACTTTATTCTAATGAATAAAGTTAAAATGGTTCCTTACTAAGTTGGCAGGCAACCGCAAGTTTCCCATTTGCATCATGCCCCGCTAATAATAGGCGATTTTTTTCATCGATCTCAAAATGCGTTAATCCTTCAGCATATACCCAGCCAATATCCATTTTCATTCCGACACGATATGGGCCGTTTCCGGTGATTTTGGCGTGCTGATAGCGGATTAATCCGTTACGAATATAGGCTCCTACAGTCATTACGGACTGGTCTTTATGGGAAGCATAAGCACCATTTGTTGTTTCTAAATGTAAATAAAGATCTTGATTATTAAATTCATTCAATTTGTTTTGTACTTCAGAAGGGCTGATTGGCTTCAACACTTTTCCTCCTTCAAGTTAGTGATGTCTACCTTTTATCTTACTAAAAAAATCGAGAATAACTCAACTAATATGACTTTAAAAAAGATAGCAGGTCCTATGCTAAACCAGCTGCTATTTTAATTTTCGCCTGATGGTCATGATCGATTAAACCATCCTTGTGTCTCGTGCTATTTTTAAAATGGATATCAAAATGACCATTAAAATTATTTTCACCCTTAATATATTCGACATCATGTGGCATTGAACTCATCGATGCAGCTAACCTTCGACCATCTACTTCAACAATGACAGGTCTTGTTTTCCATGAATATGTACCACCCCATACTTGTTTCATTATGGCTGCATCAATAGCTGTTAACGGCTCATTATCGGCGTGATTCGCACCTGTTGTTCTTTTAACCATGAACGATTTTCCAGTTTGCATATCGGTTACTTTAGCAACCTTCCCTATCGAAAAAATATATTGTGCTTCCGTCCACCACTCTAAATATTCTCCGTGTTTCTCACTAACGGTTGGTTGAACGGGGATTTGGTATACAGGTACTTTAATTTTTTGTCCAATAGATAAAGGACTATTTTGTGTCATATTATTAACCTTTAAAAGTTCGTACATGGGGACACCATATTTCACACCTAAATCCCACATATTATCCCCTTTTTGAATAACATGGGTTATATAGGATGCGGAGTCTGTTCCTGAAGTTTGCTGTTGTATAATTAAATTCATTTGTTCATTCGGAGCTGTTAATGTTTGGTTTTGTATTTTCAGTGCTTGCCCGATATACAATGTATCGCTATTTAAATTATTTGTTTGTTTAATCCCATTTATAGTGACACCATACTTTTGTGAAATTCCCCATAAAGTGTCGCCTGCCACTACTTCATGCGTAGTTTCTTTTAGAGGAGAATTTATGCTAACGGTCCTTGTTGCATTGTCCCAATCGACACTAAGGCCAAGTGCCGTACTTATGAAACGTAAAGGAACCATAACGGTACCATCTATATTAATGGAGGGAGGTATAGACATTTGCTCCCCGTTTACACGAGCAACCGAAGATCCGAAATTGAAGGCAATATTAATATCACCTTTCTCAATGCCGACAGTTTTCGAGTCTCCGTTCCACCAAACCGTGGCCCCATAAGCCTCAGAAACACTTCGAATGGGAATATAAGTGGACCCATTTTTAATAATGGGCGCCTGGGGGAAGGATAATACTTTACCATCTAAAATGACTTTAACATCAGTGGATTGCTGCTGGGATTGTTTATTACTTGAAACATCAGTAGCATATGTTGATTCCGCTAGTTCTGTTAATGTCACTGATGCGATTAGAAGAGACCCTAACATCACTTTGGCAACTTTTGCATTAACGTTAGGGTGCAGCTTACGGCTAATATAGTTACGTACTTCAACCTCTAGAGTTTTATTATCACTCTTTTGTCCATTTAACTCTAATTCTTGAGCAAATTCAGTCTGATTAGGGTCTATATATAAAAGAATGGTTGTTCCATCTGGCGTCTCAACAATTTTATGTTTTATAAAAATATCCACTATAATCACCTCTTGATTATTATGGACGTTTTAGTTTTCACCATTCTCAATTTCACCCAGTGCATCTACATCTAAAATCGTAATCTTACGCTGACCGGACATAGAAATCAAACCTTGGTCTTGGAAAGATGATAAACGCCTGCTTAACGTTTCGCGTGTCATTCCCATATAGGAGGCAAGGTCTTTTTTACTCATTGGCAAGGTAATTTGAATCGGTTCGTGATTGGCTCCAACTTGCTCATTAGCTGCTGACAACTCTAATAAGTAAGTGGCCAATCGTTTTTCTGAATCCTGAGAGCTTAGGCTTTCGATATTTTTTTCCGTTTCATTTAATCTTCTGCTAAATTCTTCAATAATTTTTAATGAAATCGACGGATTTGATAACAGCATCTCTTTCATCTCAGATTTATGAATAGCACAAATTTCAGTATCCTTCATGGCTTCGGCATAGCTTGTTAATGATTCATTAGTAAAAAGGGCTAGTTCTCCCATGAAGTCACCCGGCTCCATGATCCGAATTAATTGTTCTTTCCCAGATTCGGACAGACGATAAATTTTCACCTGTCCTTTGTGTAAAATATATAAATGCTCTGAAGGTTCACCAGCCCTAAAGACCATTTCTCCTTTTTTAAATGATTTCGTTTTGCTTGTTTTGACAATCTCCAGCATCTCTTCATATTGTAAATGATTAAAAATCGGGACAATCGATATACATAGACTTTTCATATCTTGATGATTTTCATCGTGATGATGGCAGCAATGTTCCATTAATGGTACTCCTATTCTTTTTATTATTTTTCCTAAAATAAACAAGTCTTAATGCATTCATAATGACAATTAATACACTTAATTCGTGGATAAGCATACCGGATGCCAAAAAGACTTGTTTTAGCAGTACACCAACTAATAGAAAAATTACAGTAGCCACCGCGAAAAACATATTTTGCTTCATATTTGTGATGGTTGCTTTTGCTAATCTATGAGCTTCTGATAATTTTTCCAGCTTATCGGCAATAATAACTACGTCTGCAGTTTCCATTGCAACATCTGTACCACTACCGCCCATTGCAAAGCCAATGTCAGCTGTTGCAATAGCTGGCGCGTCATTTATTCCGTCTCCTACCATTGCAACATGAAACCCATTTTTTTTCAACTCGTTTATCTTATTAACTTTATCTTCTGGGAGAAGCTCTGCAAATACTTCATCAATACCAAGTTGGTTTGCTACTTTTTCTGCTGCATGCTTGTTATCACCGGTAAGCATATAGATTTGTTTAACCCCGCTTAGTTTTAAACTTTGTATACTTTTTGCCGCTTCCGGACGGATTTGATCCGCAATCGAAATAACACCAGCTATTGATTTGTTCACAGCAACGAAAATAGCCGTAAAACCTTTCTTTTCCTGGTCTGTAGCATATCGTTCCATTTCCTTATCTGTATTTATTTGATTAGCTGACATCCATTTGCGATTTCCAATTAACAGATGAATGTGATCCACGGTTGCTTCAATTCCATTTCCTTTTACGACTTCAAAATGTGTTGGTTTATGGACTAGGGGCAGACCCCTTTTTCGAGATTCTTTCACAATTGTTTGCCCTAAATGATGCTCTGAAAAAATTTCTGCTTCGGCAACCATTGTTAAAAGACTGTTTTCATTCATCCCAAATGTTTTAATGGCCATGACTTCAGGTTGTCCTTTCGTTAAGGTTCCTGTTTTATCAAATACAAAGACATCTATTTTTGCTAGCTTTTCCATGACGTCTCCGCCTTTGATGAGAATGCCCTTTACAGCTCCGTTTCCAATACCGGCGACAATCGACACTGGGGCGGAAATAACTAAGGCACCTGGGCAGGCAATAACAAGAAAGGTTAATGTTAGTTCGATATCCTTAGTAAAGATATATACGATGATCGATAGACTTAATATAGAAGGTGTGTAAAAGGATGCGAATTTTTCAAGAAACTTTTGCGTTTTAGCTTTCGATTCCTGTGCTACCTCTACAAGCTCAATGATCTTTGAAAATGTTGTATCCTCT
>JAENZK010000026.1 GCA_016841285.1 Guptibacillus hwajinpoensis
CTACAAGATTAATACTCAGTGGACCCTCTTTTAATTCGTCCGCAATAAACTTTAACTGTTCAATACTTGTTGGTGCCTCAACAAAAATCACATCAGCTCCAGCCTCAGCATATGCATGGGCCCTTTCAAGAGCATCCTCGATGTTATTTACTGCTAAAGCGTCAGTACGTGCAATAATTGCTAAATTTTCATCCTTTCTCGTATCCAATGCGGCCTTTATTTTAAAGACCATTTCATCCTTTGTAATTACACCCTTTTCATTGAAATGTCCGCATTTCTTAGGTGAAATTTGGTCCTCGATCTGAATTGCAGCTACCCCGGCTCTCTCAAGTTCCCGAACAGTACGAATTACATTAATAGCGTTTCCAAAACCGGTATCTGCATCAACAACAATGGGGATTGAAGTAACATCCGCCATTCTAGCAACAGTATCAATCACCTCTTTTAAGGAAGTTAGGCCAACATCTGCCCATCCCAATTGAGCGTTTGATATCCCTGCACCTGTTGCATAAACAGCTTTAAATCCCATTTCCTCTACTAATCTAGCTGACATAGCATCATAGGCTCCCGGTAAAATGAAAGAACTTGGTTCTTGTAAAAGTTTTCGGAAGTTTTCTACTTTATTCATTATTATCATACCCTTCTCATTATTCTAATCATTCTGATAATTAATTTTAATTTTAAAGAGCTCTTTAAAAGCTCTTAGTATTTTTATTTAATTCATTTCATTACTATTTTCTAGAAGATGTACTTCAATTGAAAGAACGGCTGCTTCCAAACTATTGTTGATATGCTCTCTCATTAACATTTCAGCCTTTTCGTGGTCTTTATTAGAAATTGCTTCAAACATCTCTTGGTGCTCTTTGGCAGCATTTCTACTTCTCTCATTATTTTTTCTTGGTCCCAACCTCCGGTATCTAGAAATATGATCATTTAATTGATTTAAGATTTTTATAGCAGTACTGTTTTTACTAATTTGATATAGATATGAGTGAAATTCGCTTCCATAATAAATAACTTCGTCTCTTCTATCGTTATTAGCAGCATCCACTATAAGTTGGGTAAACTGCCTTAACTTTTGTATATCCGGTGACGTCGCTTTTATTGTTGCCTCCCTTGCCACTAGCCCTTCAAGTAAGCTTCTGACATTAAATATTTCTTTGACCTCCTGAATCGATATAGGAGCAACTTTTAGGCGTCCATTTGGCAGTCTAATAATAAGCTCCTCAATTTCCAATCTTTGTAGGGCCTCTCTTATTGGAGTTCGGCTAATATTGAGTTCAGTTGCTAAAAATTCCTCATTGATTGCTTGATCGGGTTCTAATATTCCCTCTATAATCCTTTTTTTAATTTCGAAATAAACGAAGTCTTTTGTAGAAAGCCTCCTATTAATTTGAGATGGATTTATCATTTTATGAAGCTCCCTTTTTTTAAATTAAAAATTTTTGTTATCAATTGTATATTCCACTTTAATGTATAATAGTACTTTTGTGTAATTGTATACATTTTTTGACCTAGCCTAATTTTATTTTAATTAAACTATATTTGTCAATATTTTTTTGAATATTTATAATAATTTGACATTAGGAAAGAAAATTTTTTGTTATCAATTGTATAATGGGCTTTAATGTATAATAGTACTTTTGTGTAATTGTATACATTTTTTTGACTTAGCTTAATTTTATTTTAATCAAACTATATTTGTCAATATTTTTTATAATATTTTTATAATATTTTTATAATATTTTTATAATATTTTTATAATAAATTGACATCAGTTAAGAGATCCTACCTGTGAAAACGGTTTAATTGTGAACTTCCTATAAGGGGTACAACCAATTAGGGCACTCGACAATCTGGATTACGATTGACGCATACACTTAGTGTTATTAAATATAAAAAAAGCTGCCCACTATTTAAGCAACTTCCTAAATAATCATATGTAATTTTATCATTATTGGCGGGACCGTGTGAGAATCGAACTCACCTGACCGCGCACGGCGGTCACAGATGGTTTTGAAGACCACGGAGGACACCAGTACCCCATCCGACCCCATCGAATTATGTTACATTTTGTATTATACTAGGTTTGATAGATTTAAGCAATGAATAAGCACTGAAATTATGTCGGGATAACGAAATAAAACGTCGCACCATTACGACGTTTTATACTCCACACTATTTAGCCATCGCTCATTTTAGTTCTTGTTGGATTAATCGCTTTCTCCATTTCTTCAGCGGCCATTACATTATCTCCGGCACTCATGGCTTCACTGAATGGTTTTCCTTTTTGGCTGCCACCTTGTGGATTTTCGCGTCGTTTTTTATTCGTCATGATCATCACTCCCTTCACAATAATAGAGTCCCTGTTTCTGCCAATATTTATTCATCACACATTATCATAGATTGTATTGGTTTTATTCCTAAAATCCTGATAAAATAAGGAATGGTAATAGTTAGGATTTAATAGAGGTGGAAATATGTTTGGTAATTTGACACAATGGTTAATTATGTTTTGGACTGTCTTTTTAGTTGTGATGCTTTTTATTGGCGGCTTTTTTATGTTTCGGAAGTTTTTAAAACGTCTGCCAAAAGAAGACGGGAAATCTATTATAGATTGGGAAGAACATTATTTAAACGAAACAAGACATTTATGGCCGGATCAAGAAAAGGCATTATTAGAGGAGCTTGTGAAACCAGTTCCCGAACTTTTCCGGGATGTTGCTAGACAGAAAATTGCAGCCAAGATCGGAGAACTCGCTTTAGAGGAAAAAGCCGAAGCGATAACAGAGCGTTTAATCGTAAAAGGGTATATTCAAGCAACACCAAAGCGAGACCATAAATTTTTACGAAAAACGTTAGAGAAAAAACAAATTGATATCACGCCATATGAAAGTTTATTTTAAACTTTAAATCAAAAACAAAAAAGGTTGACCCTTCTACATGATGAAATGGGTCAACCTCTTTTTTTTACTGAATTATATTATATTTTGGTAATGTTTTTTCAAGCTTTTTATAGGAATATAACATCGCTAATCTCCATGGCAAGATCATGCCAAAGGCTAAAATAAAGAACATTCCGCTTGTTTGGCCTACTGAAATATAATGTCCAAGTATTGATTTCAAAATAATACGTAATAACAATAACCCAATTAAAATAAAGATAAATGCTTTAGATCTTTGCAAATAGATTTGATTATCACGAATTTCAAATTTTGAAGTTCTAATCAACAGTATTGAAAATAACATACCGACGGAAAAGGCCTCAAGGATTTCAGCCGGTGTCACCCGAAACATGGGCACGAGAAACATACAGAATCCTGTACTCATAAAAACAGGAGGCAAAATAATTTTTTTTACATTCGTTGGCTTTTTGGCCGCCTTCATTCGTACAAACATTGCAAGTGAAGCCATAATTAAAGCGCCAACTGTAGATACTGCCATTAACGTGCTATTCATTCATTTCACCACCAATAAGAATCGAAAAACCACTTATGAACCGAAGACTGGATCTAAAAGTGGTTATATGAACTATTTTTATTTTTCCAAAACTCTAGATACGGCTTCAAGAACTCGGCTTTCATCGAACGGTTTTACAATAAAATCCTTAGCACCAGATTCAATCGCTTCTACAACAAGCTTTTGTTGACCTAATGCCGAACACATGATGATCGTTGCATTTGGATCCGTTGCTTTAATTTGTTTGACAGCTTCTAAACCGTTCATTTCTGGCATAGTAATATCCATCGTTACGATGTCCGGCTTAAGTTCATTATATAACTGTATTCCCATACGCCCATTGTCAGCTTCACCGACAACCTGATGATTGCCTTTTTGCAAAATATTTGTAAGAGTCATTCTCATAAATTTCGCGTCATCCACAATTAATATTCTAGCCATTTTTTCATCTCCCTACAAAACTTTTGCAACATAATACCATTAGTTTAAAAGTAAGACTAGTACATTATATTATACTCATACGTTATTTACCACAATTAAGTTAAAAGCCTTGAAAACCACCAAAAATACCGATTAAATAAGTTGTAATTTTTGTCATCCAGTCAAAGAATAAGAAAATACCCATGACAATCATGACATAACCGCCAATTTTTATGATTTTAACACTATTTCTCTTAATCCACTGCATTCTGCCGATAAAAAATGACAGGATGAAAAATGGAATGGCAAAGCCAAGGGTATAGGCGATCATATACATCATACCTGAACCAGGATTGGAGACACTTAAAGCGATAACAGCTGCTAAAATTGGACCTGTACAAGGCGTCCAACCTGCTGCAAAGCCCATTCCGATTAAGATCGATCCAATAAAGCCTGTAGGCCGACTTTTGAAGGCTATTTTACGATCCTTCATTAAAAATTCTGGTTTTAAGACACCGACAATGACAAAGCCAAAAAAGACAATTAAGATCGCACCGATTTGTCTTATTAAATCATTGTATTGCATAAAGAACTTTCCAATATAGGAAGTTGACATCCCTAACATGATAAAGATACTCGAAAACCCAATTAAGAAGAATATCGTATGGAGCATCGCTCGCCTTTGCATCATTGCATTTTCTTCTTTTAATTCAGTAACGGTAATACCAGTTATGTAAGATAAAAATGCAGGATATAAAGGTAAACAGCATGGTGAAATAAAAGATAAAAATCCCGCTCCAAACGCTAGAAAAAGATTTACATCAGCCATTCATTAAACAACTCCCAAAGGTTTTGATACATGTTGCATTCTATATTAGTCTACCAAATAAGCCGTAAAATTCATAACATTTTAATCTAAAAGTTTTGTGTCAAGAGGCTGCCAACCTTATGTTGTTAGCAGCCCCATCTTCTCCACGATCGAATTTAATTCAGTTTTAACAATTTCTATACCGTCCTCTAGGCCCTGGATTTGGACAAAACGAATAGGAGTATCATATTGATCCGCTGCAAAAGTGTATTTTGGATCATAATATTCTTCTAAAAGGACTTTAACAAATTCTTCATATTGGCGATTATTTAAATAGTCCATACATTGATTATAAAGGGCTGGGGGCATCCTCTTTTTGATGATAGTAAGAGCATTCATAAATTCATCATGGAATTCTTTTGTACCATATGTTTGACAAATGGATTTTACCCTACTCTCAATTGGTGCGTGGATATGAATTCTAATCCCTTTATCTTTTCCCTCTAAAATAAAATCTGGAATAATGATTCTTCCGATTCTTTTGCTCTCCGCTTCAATAAGAATGTATGGTGCATCTTTTAATTCGGACAAACGAATTAATAAATCCCGTTCAAATTCCTTTTGAGATTTAGGTTGTAGACCAATTCCTCCAAAGGTGGAGCCTCGATGACCTGCTAACCCTTCTAAATCTAGTACAGGATAATTTTCTTTTTGTAGAGCCTCTAAAATATCGGTTTTATGTGTACCCGTGTTTCCTTCAAGAACAATATATTGTTTTTTAATTTCAGCTAAAGACTCTAGTTCTTCCTGTATGAGCCTTCTGTAGCTGCGGATTCCACCTTCTAACTGAACGACAGGTAATTTTACACTACCCATAAACGAGACAATCGTGCCACTTCTCATCCCGCCGCGCCAGCAATAAACAATGATTTTTTTATGATTTTCGTTTGCAATTTTTTTGTATGTTTCATAAAGACTAGGAAGTTTTTGGGATATTATTTTGATCCCTAATTCAATCGCTTTCCCTTGCCCAATTTGTTTAAAAGTTGTCCCGACCTGAGCTCTTTCCTCATTTGAAAACAAGGGAACACTGATTGCGTTCGGGATATGAAATTCTTCGTATTCGCCCGGAGACCGGACATCGATTAGGATAGCATCCTCTTTCAATGCATCTGTAATCGAAATCGTTGGTATTGAAACTTGCATAAATATTGTCATCCTTTATCTAAATTTAGCTATAATACACCATTATAGACTTCAAGTAGTTGCTTATCAAATCGAAAAAGGCCATCTCCATATGAGATAGCCCATTCTAGACGTTCACTATTATTTCTTTTGAAGCTTGTTCATTTGTGACAGCATCTGATTTATTTTCTTTTGAGAAGGTTTCTGACCCATTTGCGCCATCATAACCTTTAACATTTGTTCATTAATTGGTGGATTATTTTTCAAATAATTTTCCATGTACTTTCTGGCAACGAAAAAGCCGATCGCAACACCTGCTAATAAGGCCAGAATAGCTGTAACTGCATACCACATAAAAAATCTTTCCTCCTCATAGTTGTCCTATTTTTACAGTGTACTAGAACGTCTACGAATACACAATAGTTTTCAAAATTTAACTAGCAATTTTCGACTAAATATACCGTTCCTGCTTAATCGGGTTTAACCACCCAAAATGCCGGTTTTCAAAATCCATTGCTAAAAAGCATGAGTTATATTTGCGAAGCACCTCGAAAAAGTGTGTTTCTGCGTCATAACTGCCCTCAGAAGACAATTTTATATAACGATCGAATATCTCAAGTTTCGCATAGGAATATTGTTTACTTGTATTGGTTTCATATAAAAATTGAGTTGTGTTTTGCGTATAATCCGCTTCTACAGGTAAATTTTTTTCGATATATCTATTGATTTCAATAACCGATATCGGATTAGTAATATAATGAATTTGATTTAATAATATTTGTAAACGTACTGGACTCTGTTCTTGTAATTTTTCAAGGAATAAATTAAATATTAAGATTTCTTTTCCAAAATATTCGTAGGCTACATCTTCTTTAAGAAGATAGATATAATAGTTTCTCATTCAATATTCCCCCTACTCTACTATTTCTATTAAAGTATAGACGAAGTAGAGAGAAATGATTGTCAACTACTGCAGAAAGAATCCACTAGTTTTGTCGTAATGAGTAGAAAAGGCTGACTCTTTTTTTCGGGGTCAGCCTTCCCTTATTGCTATTATTTTCCTAGCATTGTTTTTACTTTAGCTACTACATTTTGAACAGTAAATCCGTATTCTTCCATGATTTTCTCACCTGGTGCAGATGCTCCGAACTTATCGATAGCAATGATTTCTCCTTCATCACCAGCATAGCGGTGCCATCCGAGTGAAGATGCCATTTCAACTGCTACTCTCTTCTTCACATTCTTTGGTAGAACTGATTCTTTATATTCAGAAGATTGCTCATCAAAGCGATCCCATGCTGGCATACTTACGACGGAAACATCGATGCCTTCATTTTTAAGAACCTTTTGTGCTTCAATCCCTAATTGAACTTCTGAACCTGTTGCTAAGATAAGCGCATCAGCTGTTTCTTTTTCAGACTTACTAATAACGTAAGCTCCTTTTTTCACACCTTCATAGGCATTTTCAGCTGTTCCTTCAATAGTTGGCAAGCCTTGACGTGATAAAACAAGAGCTGTTGGTCGATTTTCGCTTTCAAGCGCCACTTTCCAAGCTGCTGCTGTCTCATTGCCGTCTGCTGGGCGGATCGTTGATAGATTTGGCATAGCACGTAGAGCTGCTAGATGCTCAATTGGTTCATGGGTTGGTCCATCTTCCCCAACAGCAATACTATCATGTGTAAATACATAAGTTACTGGTAAGCCCATAAGTGCTGCTAAACGTACGGCTGGACGTAGATAATCAGAGAAAACAAAGAATGTTCCTCCAAATACTTTCACACCGCCATGTAATGCCATACCATTTAAGGCTGCGCCCATCGCAAATTCACGAACCCCAAACCAAATATTGCGTCCGCTATAATCAGCCGAAGAAAAATCACCTTGTTCTTTCATTGCTGTTTTGTTTGAGCTTGCTAAATCTGCAGATCCGCCGAAAAATTGCGGTACAGCTTTAGCAATCGCATTAATCGTTTGACCGGATGAATCACGGCTAGCTGATTTACTGCCTACTTCATAGGTTGGAAGTTCTTTATCCCATCCTTCAGGAAGTTTTCCTGAAATCGCTAATTGTAATTGCTGACCTAATTCAGGATATTGTTCTGTATAATCTGCAAATAATTTATTCCAAGCTTCTTCTAGCTCGTTGCCGGCTTCTTTTACTTCTTTATTAAAATGATCATATACTTCTTGTGGTACATGGAAATCTTCTTCAAATGTCCATTGGTAAGATTCTTTTGTTAATTTTGCTTCGTCTTGACCAAGTGGCGCACCGTGTGAAGCTGATTTTCCTGCTTTATTTGGAGAACCGTAGCCGATTGTCGTTCTTACTTCAATTAAAGTAGGACGGTTTAAATCTGCTCTAGCTTCTTCAATTGCTTTTTCAATCTCCTCAAGATTGTTTCCATCTTCAACACGTAAAACCTGCCAGCCATAGGCTTCATAACGCTGCATAACGTTTTCTGAAAATGAACGGTTTAAATCGCCATCTAAAGAAATATCATTTGAATCATATAAAATCACTAATCGGCCAAGCTTTAAATGTCCTGCAAGTGATGCTGATTCGCCTGAAACACCTTCCATTAAATCGCCATCACCACAGATGCTGTATGTAAAATGATTGATAAGTTCAAAATTTTCTTTATTGTATTTGCCAGCTAAATGTCTTTCAGCCATTGCCATCCCGACTGCTGTTGCCACACCTTGTCCAAGTGGACCTGTTGTTGCCTCCACCCCTTTTGTATGGCCATATTCAGGATGCCCAGGTGTTTTTGATCCCCATTGACGGAAATTTTCTAAATCATCAATAGAAAGACCATATCCACATAGGTGTAATAGACTATAAAGCAGCATAGAGCCGTGACCAGCCGATAATACAAAACGGTCGCGGTTAAACCATTCAGGATTTGTCGGATTATGTTTCATAAATTTTGTCCAAAGCTTATAAGCCATTGGAGCGGCACCCATCGGCATACCAGGGTGTCCTGAGTTTGCTTTCTCGATTGCATCAATTGATAATGTACGAATCGAACTGATCGCTAATTGTTCGATAGATAATGACATTGAATTTTCATCCTTCCACTAATTAATACTCGGTTTCCATAATATACTGCAAAAACCAAAAGTTCAACAAAATTTCCAACACTATTATACCTTTATTCTTTGTTAATAGGCTATATTTTATCTGAAATTAATGAAGTCCTGGATTATTTCTATGTCTTTTACTCTCACGTAGTTTTTTCGGTGTTACATCATTTCCTTTTGTATCCACAACTGTGACGTTATGAAGTGTATCCTTAAACTGTTTACGGAAATTCTTTATATATTCTTCTCTCAATTTTTGCTGTTCGGTCTTTTCTTCCTTTGTAAGGCCCTCTGTTTTAGCCTTCTTTGATAATTGATTGATCCGATTTAGTTTTTCTTTAGAAATCAATGTGATTTGCTCCTTTTTCTCCAATATTCTTCATTATTTTTACTACAATGTTATCCTAATGTCCAGAAATCGATTTTTCGGGCAAAAACTTTCGAACTTATGTTTGTAATTTGTTACCAAGTTTGTTATAATTCTATTAATATATGGGACAAAAGAGGTGTTAGAATATGACAAAAATCTCGAAAAGACAACAAGATATCCTTGAATTTATAAAACAACAGGTAAGCGAGAAAGGTTATCCACCATCTGTTAGGGAAATTGGTGAAGCTGTTGGGTTAGCATCTAGCTCTACCGTTCACGGCCATTTAGCTAGACTTGAAAAAAAAGGATATATTCGCAGGGACCCAACGAAGCCAAGGGCTATTGAAATTCTAACGAACGAAGACACAAATCTTATTCCTAAAGGGGAAACTATCAATGTGCCTATCATCGGTAAAGTTACGGCAGGTATTCCTATTACAGCGATAGAGAACATTGAGGACTACATCCCGCTTCCAGAGCGATTAGTTCCTACAGATGGCAATCTTTTTATTTTGCTGATCGAAGGGGAAAGTATGATTGAGGCAGGGATATTTGATGGAGATTTAGTCATCGTTCGCCAACAACATACGGCTAATAACGGTGAAATCGTGGTAGCGATGACAGAAGATAATGAAGCAACTGTTAAACGTTTCTTCAAGGAGAAGGATTTCATTCGCCTACAACCGGAAAATTCATCTATGGACCCAATTATTGTACGTAATGTTACGATACTAGGTAAAGTTATTGGACTTTATCGAACCATTGATTAATTAAATTTATCTTCTTAACACCTTAGATATTTTATCTAAGGTGTTTATTTTTGCATTAATTTGAAATCCTATTCATTAGGAGGTGCTTTTTTAATATGGATTTTCCGACGGTACATACAAACTTTTGGGATGCTGTAATTGCCGTTCCTGTTGTTATGGTCATTACTCAGATTATAAAATCCTTTTTCAAAATACCAAAGAAATACGTACCCACTGTTGCCCTTATAATAGGATTACTTATCTCCATTTTTATTAGTCATCGCCATCATTTATTTGCTGGAATCTTTATGGGTTGGTTTTATGGCTATGCGGCCGTTGGTTCGTATGCATCTTTAAAAACACTTTTTATCACTTATAGGAATGGAAATAGACCTAGTGAAACTTGACTTGCTTGATACTTGATAGAAATAAAGAACGGGGGCTGAATGTTGATTTCCCTCACTACTTTTAAAAAATAAACGGTCAAATTCCGGTTAATTTGGAAAATCCCCCTGTTTTCTTAAAAATAGGGGGACGTTTTCCGGTTATATGTTCCAAATCATTGGATTTTAGCCTTTTTAAAGATGTTAATCGGAATCTCTCCGCCTATATCGGCCTTTTTAGCCTCATTTTATACATTAGCCGGAAATTCTCCGCCTAAAAAACCTAGGCACACAAAAAAAGGCCCTCCAATAGTTGACATCAATCAACCTATTGGAGGACCCCTTTCTTATTAATAGTGAGTCATATAGTGCTCGCGTTCCCAAGCAGTAACAGTCGTGCGGAACATATCCCACTCAATTTCTTTTGCTTCAATGAAGTGTTCAGAAATATGTTCACCTAAAGCGTCCATAATAACATTGTCCGCTTTTAGCTTTTCTAGTGCAATTCCAAGGTTGGAAGGTAAATCAATAATTCCGTTCTCTAAACGTTCTGCTTTGTCCATCACATAGATATTACGGTCCACAGAGCTTGGAGCATCTAGATTATTTTCAATTCCGTCTAGTCCAGCTGCTAAAATTACAGTCATTGCTAAATATGGATTCGCAGATGGATCCGCACTTCTTACTTCAATTCTTGTACTCATTCCTCTAGCAGATGGGATACGGATTAATGGGCTTCTATTTTTTGCAGACCATGCTACATAACATGGAGCCTCGTATCCTGGAACAAGTCGCTTATATGAATTTATAGTTGGATTACAAATCGCTGTAAATGCTTCGGCATGCTTCATTGTACCAGCAATAAATTGATATGCTGTTTCACTTAACTGTAATGGGCCGTTTTCATCAAAAAAGGCATTTTCTTTTCCTTTGAAAAGAGACACGTTACAGTGCATTCCAGAGCCTGCAATACCGAAAATTGGTTTTGGCATGAATGTTGCGTGTAATCCATGCTTACGAGCAATTGTTTTTACAACTAATTTGAAAGTTTGAATATCATCACAAGCTTTAACGGCTTCAGCATATTTAAAATCGATCTCATGTTGACCTGGTCCGCACTCATGGTGGGAAGCTTCAACATCAAATCCCATTTCTTCAAGCTCTAAAACAATGTCACGGCGGCAGTTTTCACCAAGATCAGTTGGTGCTAAATCAAAGTATCCGCCCTTGTCATTTAACTCTAAAGTAGGTTCGCCTTTTTCGTCTAACTTAAATAAATAGAACTCTGGTTCAGGTCCAATGTTAAATGATGTAAAACCAAGCTCTACCATTCTTCTTAACTGACGCTTTAAGTTGCCACGAGGATCCCCTTCAAATGGTGTGCCATCTGTATTGTAAATATCACAGATTAGACGGGCAACCTTTCCTTTTTCAGCAGTCCACGGGAATACCATCCAAGTATCGTAATCTGGATATAAATACATATCAGATTCTTCGATACGAACAAACCCCTCGATGGAAGATCCGTCAAACATCATTTGATTATTAAGAGCTTTATCAATTTGACTTACAGGGATTTCAACGTTTTTAATAATTCCCAGCATGTCCGTAAATTGCAAACGAATGAATCTAACATTTTGTTCATCTGCCATTCTTTGAATATCTTCTTTTGTAAACTTTGCCACCACTAGTTCCTCCCCAAAAGTCAATGTATTTATGGTTAAATTTTAACGACATCATTAATATAAGAAGCTTGAATTTCCATTTCTCTGCTGTTTCCCAAAGCGGCCAGCTTGGATTAATTCCTTGCGGAGCAGTCTTCTTAATTCAGCATCTGACAAATCCTGCTTGACATCCGCAGTTTCTTCTGTTTTTTCCTTAAACTTTTCATCCATCTTAGCTGCAAAAATTTGCTTAATTCCAGCTAAATTTACACCTTGTTCGATCAATGATTTAATTTCTAATAATCGATCCACATCATTAAAAGAAAACATTCGTCTGTTTCCTTCCGTTCTTGCCGGGTGAATTAATTCATTTTCTTCGTAATAACGGATTTGCCTGGCAGACAATTCAGTAAGTTGCATAACGATTCCAATGGGGAATAAGGCAAGCGTTCGGCGAATGCTATCACTCATCAGAGTACCCCCTTCAAACGATATTTCCTTAGCTCGATTGATGTTTTAATATTACACAATGTGAGTTTATGTGTCAATACCATGTTAGATTTCCTGACATCGAATTTAGATTAATTTTTTCTCCATTAATTGATTAATAGCTGTGATAAGCGCGATTTTGACATGTTCATAGGTAAGCCCGCCTTGAACATAGGCTTCAAATGGTGGTCTCATCGGTCCGTCAGCGGTAAGTTCAATGCTAGCCCCTTGAATAAACGTACCTGCAGCCATAATGACATCATCCTCATAGCCAGGCATATAGCTTGGTTCCGGCCTTACATGGGCATTGACAGGTGAAGCGAATTGAATGGCTTGGCAAAAAGCAATCATCATTTCACGGTTATTAAATTGAACGGATTGAATGAGATCAGTTCTTTTTTGATTCCACTTTGGATATGTATGAAACCCGAATGCTTCAAGAAGCGCCGATGTGAAAATCGCGCCTTTTAAGGCTTGACCAACAATATGTGGTGCAAGAAAGAAACCTTGGTACATTTCTAGTAAGCTATAAAGGGATGCGCCTGCTTCCCGGCCAAGACCTGGTGCTGTTAAGCGGTAGGCACATTGCTCTACGAGGGCTTCCTTCCCTACTATGTAGCCTCCTGTTTTCGCGAGACCGCCTCCAGGGTTTTTAATTAAAGAGCCTGCCACTAAGTCTGCTCCCACATGTGAAGGCTCAAGTTCTTCTACAAATTCGCCATAACAATTATCAATAAAGACAAGAACATCGGGTTTAATTTCTTTTAGAAAAGAAATCATTTCCTTTATTTGTTCTATTGTAAAGGATGGTCTTGTTGCATAACCCTTTGATCTTTGAATTCCAATTAATTTTGTATTCGGCTTAATTGCCTTCGATACACTTGGAAAATCAACTCCGCCATCTTCCATTAATGGAACAGATTGATAGGAAATATTAAATTCTTTAAGAGACCCATTTTCGTTCCCGCGAATTCCAACGATTTCTTCCAACGTGTCATAGGGTCTCCCCGTAATATAAAGCAGTTCATCCCCAGGCCGTAATACACCAAAAAGCGATAACGAAATCGCATGCGTCCCTGAAATGATTTGCGGACGCACTAAACCCGCTTCTGCACCAAATACTTCGGCATATACTTTTTCAAGTGTATCTCGGCCGCTATCATCATAGCCATATCCTGTCGAGGGATTGAAGTGAAAATCGGCCACATTTTGATTTCGAAAAGCTTCTAATACACGATATTGATTTTTCTCTACAATCTCGTCTACTTCCCAATGTAATGGTTTAATTTTGTCTTCGATCCCTCTAACGATCTCTTTAATCTTATTTCCATAACTAAAATTTTCGTACATATAAATCCCCAATCCCTTATCTTAATGTAAATGTAAATTTTTTGTCTGTTGGTAAAGAGCTAAGCTAGGATTAATATACCCCTTACATTCATACGACTCTTTTTGTTCATTAAATTGCTGCTCCAATAAAACGGTCTCCGATTTCAACTGGGCCAATAAACGCCCCTCTGTCCCCGGAATGAATAGGTGATAATATTCCATCTGGTTAATGATTTTTCTTTCAATACTTTCCTGTAAGGTATTTAAATCCTCAGGATCGTAGGCACTAATGAAGACCATATCATTGGTTGCTGGAACAAATTGTGTAGTAGCCAAATCCTTTTTGTTATATACCGTTAAAATCGGAATATCTTTAATATCAAGGTCTTCCAATATTCTATAGACTGTTTTTTCATGGTTAAAATAATCAGGGTTTGAGCAATCGACAACATGCAATATTAAATCTGCTTCCTTCACTTCTTCGAGTGTCGAGCGAAAAGCAGCGATTAAGGCCGTTGGCAAGTCCTCAATAAAACCTACTGTATCTGTAAGCAATGTCGTTAATCCACACGGTAACAAAAACTTTCTTGTCATTGGATCCAGTGTCGCAAATAATAAATTCTCTTCAAACGATCCCGCTTCTGTTAAGCGATTGAAGATCGTCGATTTGCCAGCATTCGTATAACCTACTAGCGAGATTTGGAATGTTTGATTTTTCTTTCTTCGTTCACGATAGCGATTCCGGTGCTCGACAATCGTCTGGAGCTGGCCTTTAATTTCATCGATGCGGCTGCGTATATGACGACGGTCCGCCTCAAGCTTTGTTTCACCGGGACCTCTTGTTCCTATTCCACCCCCAAGGCGTGATAAAGCAAGACCCTGTCCTGCGAGCCGTGGCAGCAAATATTGATATTGAGCGAGCTCGACCTGCAGCTTCCCTTCCTTTGATTTCGCTCTTGAGGCGAAAATATCAAGAATCAGTTGGGTCCGGTCAATCACTCTTGCTTCAAATTTTTCCGATAAGTTTCGTGTCTGCGATGGTGAAAGCTCATCATTGAAAATAATTAAATCAATTTCTAATTCCTTTTCCAATGCCGAGATTTCCTCAATTTTTCCCTTTCCAATATAGGTTGCAGAGTGAACCTTATTTCTTTTCTGCGAAAGGCTCATCATGACCTCCCCATTGGCAGTGTTCGTAAGGGAAGCTAATTCATCCATTGAATATAAAAATCGTTCATCATCCATCTTAGGTAATTGACAGCCTACTAATAATGCACGTTCTTTTTGAGTTTGATTTTCAATCAAATTTTGTCCCTGCCTTTTTTTTATAAATATCATTTATCAATAATGTTAAATATAACAAAGATAACTAACATTTGCATCTAGTGGGATGGGACAGAGGGTCGGGAACTCTGGCCCAACTCGCCGAACTGCGGCTCAACTCTGACCCAAAATAAAATAGGCTGAATGCCATCAGCCTATTCTTTATAAGTCAGTAAAAACCAAGTCTTCACTCAAAATTGTTTCTAATTCTACTTTCTCGTAGGAATCATTCATTAAAAGCCGCATTGCCTGAGCGCGCACAGCTTTTTCAATCACATTACGAATATACCTTCCATTGCTAAAAACGTGGGAGGATCGATTGTATTTGATGTTTTGGAGTTGTTCCCTTAGCTTCCACTCTGCTTCCTTCGAAAAAACGTATTGGCGTTCTTTCATCATTTTTTTGGCAATTTCCATTAATTGGTCAACTGTATAGTCAGGGAATTCGATAACTAGCGGAAAACGAGAGCGCAAGCCGGGGTTTAAATTGAGAAATTGATCCATTTCCTTTGCGTATCCTGCCAAAATTAAGATAAAGTCATTCTGCTTATCTTCCATATTTTTCACAAGCGTGTCGATCGCCTCTTTGCCAAAATCCTTTTCCCCACCACGTGCCAGGGAATAGGCTTCATCTACAAAAAGAATGCCACCCATCGCTTTTTTTATTAAATCCCTCGTCTTTTGAGCAGTATGGCCAATATATTCACCGACTAAATCCGCTCGTTCCGCTTCTATTAAATGTCCTTTGGATAGGGCATTCATTTCTTTTAACAATTTCCCAATGAGCCTTGCTACTGTTGTTTTTCCTGTCCCCGGGTTGCCCTTAAACAACATATGTAGCACTTGGCTACCCTTTGATAAACCATGTTCTTCCCTAACTTTATTAATATAGATCCATGCATAAATTTCTTTTATAATTTTTTTCATTTCCTCCATTCCAACAAGCGCACTCATTTCATCCTCAATCCTTTTAAGCGGCTCATGCTTGGAATGAATCATTTCCTGTTGATTTTCAAGTGACTTTGAAACCTTCGTAATCTTAAATGTCTTATTTTCATTGTTCAACACAATGTTAATCTGACCGTTTTTATTCAATGTTACTGGCTGCTCCATATGAGTCACCTCTCATTCATGTATATTATACGTAAGAGGAATGGAAATTGTGACAAATGCCTATAAAAAATTGAAAAAGCCAAAAAAAATAAGACTGCGTCCATTACTGGATACAGCCCTATTTTACTACTATCAAAATTAATATTCTAATTTGTAGATAGTATAAGAAAGGACATCGTCTTCCGCCATCATTGGCGGCAAGTCGTGTCTTTCTAATCTTTATTGTTGTGTCGTTCCCTCTAAATCAATTTGTACCGGTTTTTGAGGCGAGAAAGTAGAAATAGCATGTTTATAAATCATTTGCTGTTTTCCGTCTGTATCTAATAAAACAGTAAAATTATCAAACGCTTTTATGACGCCTCGCAACTGGAAGCCATTTAATAAAAAAACAGTAACCGCGATACTTTCTTTGCGAAGCTGATTTAAAAATTGATCTTGAATATTTATGGATTGTTTCATGAACAGTCCTCCTCTTCTCTTTCTTTATAATCTATTTCGCTTTCAACTGAAGCTTTCCTGCTACTAAATGTAAAATTTCTTTAAACTTCTGTTGGAAGACATCAGTATCGAAAACAGCTTCTGACATATCGAACCATTCGACATCCATTTTATTTCGGAACCAGGTTAACTGCCTTTTCGCATATCTCCTGGAATTCCTTTTTAAAAGTTCGATGGCCTCTTCCTTTGACACTTTTTCATTAAAATAATCATAGAGCTCTTTATAACCAATAGCTTGGATCGATTGACAATCTTTAATTCCTGAATCATATAAGGCTTTAACTTCTTGGATCAGCCCCTTGTTCACCATCACGTCTACTCTTTTATTAATCCGCTCATACAGGAGACTGCGCTCCATTGTTAAGCCGATCATTTGATGGTCATAACGCGATTCAATTTCCTGCTCTTGTAAATACTCGGTCATCGTTAAACCTGTTTCATGGTACACTTCTAGCGCCCTGATGACACGCCTCACATTATTGGGATGGATTCGGTCACAGCTTTCAGGATCAATGATTCTGAGTTCATTATAAACCCCATCTATTCCCTCTGTTTCAATCCTTTTTTCTAGGAATAATCGATATTCTGGATTAGCCTCGGCAACAGAAAAATTATAATTATATAATATGGACTGAATATAAAGTCCAGTTCCACCAGCAATAATCGGCACTTTTCCTCTGCCGCTAATCTCATCAATCAAATGGGCTGCTAAGCCTTGGAATTCTGCAACAGAGAATTCTTCAAGAGGATCTTTAATATCAATTAGATAATGAGGGATCCCTTGCATTTCCTCTTCCGTTACCTTTGCTGTACCAATGTCCATTCCCCGATAAATTTGCATTGAATCCCCGCTAATGATTTCACCGTCTAGCTCTTTAGCCAATTCAATGCTCATTTTTGTTTTTCCAACCGCTGTTGGACCAATAATTGCAATTACTTTTTTTTTCATTCTATAGGTCACCTAAATTTTATCAAATGCGCCTTGGCGTATTTGTGCCCAGATTTTTTTGAGCTTGCTCAAAAAACTACCTCTGAAAATCTGTGGCATCCGCCGGAGGCTATAACTTTATTCAATAGAATAAAGTTATATGCTTCTCTAAATCCATAATAAACAATTGTTGGCATTAATACAAATTTCTACATAACTCGTTTGAACATCTTCTCCATTTCGTAGGTCGAAAAGTGAATAATGATCGGTCTTCCGTGTGGACATGTAAACGGATCTGTTGTCTTTCTCAATGTTTCAAGTAAAACGAAGATTTCATCATTACGGAGATGGCGATTCGCTTTAATGGACCCTTTACAGGACATCATAATCGCAGATGCCTCACGTAATTCATGAATGCTCACTTTTTTCTTTGAGAGAACCTGCTGGATGATTTCTTCAATAACTTCTTTTTCCTCGCCCTTCGGAAACCATTGTGGATGGGAACGAATGATATAGCTTCCCCCACCAAATGGTTCTAGGAATATACCAACACTTTGTAAAAGATTGAGATGTTCTTCGATAATGAAGGTTTCATTTTTTGAATATTCAAGGGTTAACGGAATCAACAGTTCTTGAACTTCCGGTTCAACCTGCCCTACTTTTTCTTTAAAAAATTCATATTTGATCCGTTCCTGGGCCGCATGCTGATCGATTAGATACAATCCTTTTTCATTTTGAGCCAAAATATAGGTTCCATGCATTTGCCCAATTGGATAAAGCGGTGGAATTCGATCCGCCTTCTCAACTTCCTCGTTTTCTATAGTTGGTATGACTTCTTTTTCGACTTTTGGTGCAAAGTCAAAATCGAAATCAAGATCGGAATCGGCTTGTTGCACGCTCTCAGTTTTATCAAAACCGTCGGCTTTTTCTATCTCTACCGGTTCATCAGACTCGTCTATAGTTATAACCGGTGTTTCTGTTGCCACTTTTTGCGGTCTTTCCATTATGACGGTTTCTGCTGTTTTACCCGCAAAACTGAAGTTATTGCCAATAACATGCTCAAACGATATCGTTTGTTGTTCCGTCACAGGCATCGGTTCTTTTTTCGGTTTTAAAACATCCGGAATTAATGTTTGTTTTCGAAAAACAGCCTTGATCCCTTCTGTTATTAGGTCACATAGTTCATGTTCTTTACTTAGACGAACTTCAAGCTTGGATGGATGAACATTCACATCGACTAATAATGGGTCCATTACAATATTAAGCAATACGATTGGATAGCGGCCTATTGGTAATAGGGTATGATACCCCTCCTGAATGGCTTTTGCGAGTGCATAGTTTTTAATAAAACGACCATTAATAATGATTGAAATATAGTTTCTTGATGCCCTTGTTACTTCAGGTCTGGCAATATACCCTTGAACCTCAAAGTCTATGTTTTCAAGCTTTAAAGGGAGCATCTGCTTGGCAATCGACATCCCGTAGATGGAGGCTAGAACCTGTAAGACGTCCCCATTACCACTAGTTAATAGAATTCTGTTCCCATTATGTGTTAATTGAAAGGAAACCTCAGGGTGAGCAAGCGAGATTCGATTGACATAATCTGTTATATTACCTAATTCAGTATGGACGGTCTTCATATATTTCAATCGTGCTGGTGTATTAAAGAATAAATTACTTACAATAATTTCGGTCCCTTTTCGACTCGCCGTTGATTCATGGCTTTCGATATGACCGCCTTTTAGCTTAATATAGGTTCCGGGCCCCTCACCCGTGGATGTCTTCATTTCCAATACAGAAACAGACGCAATACTTGGTAAGGCCTCGCCCCGAAATCCAAGTGTCCGAATACGGAACAGATCATTTTCATCCTTAATTTTGCTTGTAGCATGGCGCTCAAACGCCAACAAACAATCTTCAGGCTGTATTCCATCCCCATTATCGATAATTCGGATTTCTGATAGACCGGCTTCTTTTACATGGATTTCGATTCTAGTAGAACCAGCATCAATTGCGTTTTCGACAAGCTCTTTCACAACAGATGCTGGCCGTTCAATCACTTCGCCAGCTGCAATTTTATTAGATAATTGATGATCTAGTTGCTTTATTTTTCCCACAATATCACCTAATTTTTTGACTTCATTACTTTTTGCAATCTATAAAGCTCGTTCATTGCATCTAATGGCGTCATTTCCATTAAATTAATAGACTGCAGTGCTTTCAATACTTCTTCTTCCTGTTTATTGGTTGCGGCATGTTTTGACTTCGGCTCGTGTTTTTCTCGAACTTCTGTAAAAAATGATAACTGTCCCGCTTCCTCATCAGTTTGGTTCACTTTTTCCTGTTCGCTTGGAACTTCTTGTTTTATAGGATTTATAGGAGGTTCCTTTGTTTTTTGTCCATGTTCAAGCTCGTCCAATATTTCTTTAGCCCGTTTGATTAAGCCCTTAGGTAGCTCCGCTAATTCCGCAACATGGATCCCGTAACTTTTATCTGCTGCCCCTTTTTTCACCTTATGAAGAAAGACGACTTTCCCATTTTCTTCGATCGCACTTACATGGACATTTTTCAGTCGTTCGAGCGATTGTTCAAGACTGGTTAATTCATGATAATGAGTAGAAAATAATGTTTTTGCGCCAATTTCATAATGAATATATTCAATGATTGCTTGCGCTAACGCCATTCCATCGTACGTTGATGTACCTCGTCCAATTTCATCGAGTAAAATCAGGCTATTTTGAGTTGCCTTTGTAATCGCGTTTTTTGCTTCGAGCATTTCGACCATAAATGTACTTTGCCCGGAAACTAAATCATCAGCTGCCCCGATTCTAGTAAAAATTTGGTCAAAAATAGGCAGGACCGCTTTTTGAGCCGGCACATAACAGCCGATTTGAGCAAGGATCGCCGTTAAGGCAATTTGCCGCATATACGTACTTTTACCTGACATATTAGGACCGGTTATAAGCAGCATTTCACTTTCTGCATCTAAATAACAATCATTTGACACATACACCTGTGAGTTTAATACTTTTTCAACAACCGGATGACGACCTTCCTGAATGACGATTTTTCTATCATTAGAAAACTCTGGTTTTGTGTATTGATATTCTTCACTGATTTGGGCAAAGCTTTGTAAACAATCAATTTCACTAATGATCTTTGCTAGTGTCTGTAGCTTTGGAATATACTGTTTAACCTCTTCACGAAGGTTAACAAATAAATCATATTCTAAATCTACAATTTTTTCTTCAGCCTCTAAAATAATCGATTCTTTTTCCTTTAATTCAGGAGTAATATATCTTTCGGCATTGGCAAGCGTTTGTTTTCGCTCGAAACGTCCTTCTGGCAGCAGATGGATATTCGCTTTTGTGACTTCAATGTAATAACCGAACACACGGTTATAGCCGATTTTCAAGGTTTTAATCCCTGTCTCCTGCTTTTCTTTCAGCTCAAGCTGTGCAATCCACTGCTTCCCATTTCGAACGGCATCCCGGTACGTATCTAGCTTTTCGTTATAACCATCTTTAATGATGTCCCCGTCTTTGATTGAAAGGGGTGGACTTTCATTGATCCCAGCTTCGATTAATTGGTATAGGGACTCACATGGATCAATATTTTGCAAAAGTGAATCAGCGTAGGAGTTTTGAAGCTGTTCAACCAACCCTAAAATGATTGGTACTTGCTGTAATGATTTTTTTAACTGAATTAAATCACGGGCATTTACATTTCCATAAGCCACGCGACCTGATAGTCGTTCCAAATCATAGACAGGCTTTAATGCTTCCTGTATTTCTTGACGAATAAAAAAGTTTTTCAATAAAGTTTCTACCATATTCAAGCGGTTTTCTATTTCTACTTTTGAAAGAAGTGGACGCTCAATCCATTGTTTCAATCTTCGAGCCCCCATGGCCGTTACAGTGGAATCTAAAAGCCATAAAAATGAACCTTTTTTCCCTTTTGTTCGGATCGTTTCAACAAGCTCAAGATTTCGCTTTGAATGGATATCCAATTTCATATACTGGTTGGCTTCATAATAAACAACAGGTTGAATATGATCTAAAGAGCGCTTTTGCGACTTAACTAAATATTGCAGAAGGCGGCCGAGCGTGTCCTTAAGCTTTGTTTGTTCGAGTAATTTACTAGTTTCATACATTGACTCTGGAATTGTGACATCCTCTTCAACAGAGATCGTTACATTCGCTCGATCTCTTAATTCCTGTTGTTGCTGTTCGGAGAGGTTTCCTGATAAAACGACCTCTTTTGCACCTACGGAATAAATTTCACTCACAACATCAAGCCAATCGCCGGTAATCATCGTAATTTGGCCTTCTCCTGTAGTGAGGTCGATATAGGCAAAACCATATGTTCCATCCGCAAAATCAGTAATCGTTGCTATATAGTTATTTTCTTTTTCATCAATAACCTTCCCCTGCATAACTGTACCAGGAGTGATTAACTGGACGACCTCTCGTCGCACCACTCCCTTGGCCGACTTCGGATCTTCGACCTGTTCACAGATTGCTACCTTATAGCCTTTTTCAATTAATTGATTGATATAATTTTCAGCCGAATGGTACGGAACACCGCACATTGGAATTTTTTCTTCCACTCCACCATCCCGGCCTGTAAGTGTTATTTCTAATTCCTGAGACGCCTTAATCGCATCCTCGAAGAACATTTCATAAAAATCGCCTAAACGAAAAAATAAAAAGGCATCCATATATTGTGACTTTACTGACAAGTATTGTTGTATCATTGGCGTATATTGTGCCACTTCAAATCCCCCAATATTACTTCTAAGTTCCTTTAAATTATAGCACAAAAAA
>JAENZK010000027.1 GCA_016841285.1 Guptibacillus hwajinpoensis
CCATCTGTATTTTTTAAGATGTATCCGCCAATTAAATGATTTAATTCCTGTGAGCGAATTGGGTAATTTTTATCAGGACGTTTTGCTATCACTTTAAAGGTTTTTGCATGTGGATTGGCTTCCTGAAGTGCAGAAAGAGCACCTTCTTGAATTTCTTCAAGTTCACTATTTACCTTCATGGCTAAGCTAAAGCTCTGGATACCGAATACATTCTTCAGTATTTCACTAATTTTTTCATGGTCTTCCCCATTTAGAACAATAAACATCCGATCTTTTGTGCGATTTACGATCGCCTTTGTCAGTCCATTTATTTTTAATAATACTTTTATATTATTTTTTAAGATTTGTGAGAATTTCGAACGATTTTTTCCTTTAAGTGACATTTCGCCATAACGAATTAATATGTGATCATATTCCATTTTCTTACCTCATTACTTCCTGTAATTTTGGAACTACATTTGTTAAAACCTCTAAAAATGTCTTAACTTCCTCAAGCGTGTTATCTAGTGAAAAGCTTACTCGGATGGCACTTTTAGCTCTCTCTTCACCAAGGCCTGCTGCTGTCAACACCCTGCTTGCTTGTGCAAGCTTTGAGGAGCAAGCAGATTGGGTTGAAACATATATATCATGTTTACTTAAGCTATGAATTAACACTTCCGGTTTAACATGTAATACCGAGAAATTAATGATATGTGGTGCTGAATCTTGATCCGGTGTGTTAACGATAATGCCATCCATTTGTTTTAACCCTAACAGAAGAACTTCCTTTAACTGTAATAAATGGCCAAGGCCACCTTGATTGATTTTTTCAAATGTTATACGGAGCGCCTTTGTCATTGAAACGATACCCGCGACATTTTCCGTTCCTGAGCGAATACCCATTTCCTGACCACCACCGCTCATAATCGAAGCAATTTTTAAACCGTCACGAATATATAATATCCCCGTACCTCTTAATGCATGAAACTTATGTCCTGACATTGTACATAAATCGATTCCGGAATCTTTTAATTGGAGTGGTACCTTGCCAATACCTTGGACATGATCAACATGAAATAATATTTTGGGGTATTTTTTCAAAAGATTACCTATTTCATTAATCGGCTGTATCGTTCCTAGCTCATTATTTACATGTATGACAGAAACTAAAATAGTGTCGTCTCGCAACATATCTCTTAGTTGTTCTAAATTAATTCTGCCGCTTTGATCAACTTCTAAATACGACACAGAATATCCTAATGTTTCTAATTGTTTATATGCTTCAAGCACAGATGGATGTTCAATCGTTGTCGTTATAATATGTTTTCCTCGATTTTGGTATTGGAATGCAACACCTTTAATGGCTAAATTATTTCCTTCTGTACCACTAGAGGTAAACACAATTTCTGTTGGTTTAACACCCAGTAATGATGCAGTTAATGCTCGGGATTGTGAAAGCAGCTTTTCCACTTCACTTCCCAATGAATGTATTGAAGAAGGATTCGCAAAATACTGTTCTGCTACCTTAAGATACCCCTTCATAACTTCAGGATAGGGTTTAGTTGTTGCACTATTATCAAAATAAATCATGAAATCACCTTGGTCTCGGATAAAATTTGCATTTACATATATTATCACAAATGAAGGCAAATTAAAATTAGAAAGCGACATTTTTCAATTTAATGTGGTAATTTGTCGAAATTTGCTGTATTATGGATAACGTTGTGAAAATTTTCACTAAAAAGATTTTTTCATTGGATCGGGAGGTTTTAACTTGAACTTCAAAAACACATTATCGATCGGCTTAATGCTTTTCGCCTTATTTTTTGGTGCCGGTAATATGATTTTCCCACCATTACTTGGACAGGCAGCGGGAACTAACCTTTGGCCGGCTATTATAGGATTTTTAATTACAGGCGTTGGATTGCCACTGTTAGGTGTAGCTGCAGCTGCGTTAAGCGGCGGGAATTTTGAAAAAATCAGTGCACATGTCCATCCGATGTTTGGAATTATTTTTACACTTATTTTGTATTTATCAATTGGACCTGTTTTCGCCATTCCAAGAACAGGAACAGTAGCGTATGAAATTAGTGTTGTCCCGTTTTTAAACAAGGAATTAGCAAACAATAATTTAAGTTTATTTTTATATACCATTATTTTCTTTGGTGTAACCTATTGGTTATCAAGAAATCCATCTAAACTTGTAGACCGGATCGGAAAAATATTAACGCCTGCGCTTCTTATAACAATTGCTGTTATCGTCGCTAAAGCGTTTTTGAATCCGATGGGGCCCATTCCAGAACCAAGTGAGGCTTATTCCTCATCACCGTTCTTTAAAGGATTTATTGAAGGTTATCTTACATTAGATGCACTTGCCGCATTAGTTTTTGCCATGGTTGTTTTTAACGCCATTAAAAGTTTAGGAATAACAAATCCTAAAACAATAGCCCTGACAGCCATTAAGTCAGGTATTATAGCCGCAATTGGGTTAATGCTTGTTTATTTATCGTTAGCCTATTTAGGTGCAACCAGTACTTCAGTAGTTGGCGATGTGGAAAACGGCGGACAAATCCTCGCCATTTCAGCAAACCATTATTATGGGGTGTTTGGCACAATCATGTTAGGTGCAGCGATCACACTTGCATGTTTAACAACATCCGTTGGTTTAGTAACATCTTGTGCAGAGTACTTTAATAAGTTGTGGCCGAAAATTTCATATCAAAAGTTCATCTTGATTATTACAATCTTCAGCATGCTTGTAGCAAATGTCGGATTAACTCAATTAATTAATATATCGTTGCCTGTATTAATGATGATTTATCCTATTGCTATAACACTCATTATATTGTCGTTTTTTGATCGTTATTTTGGCAGCGCCAGATCTGTCTATATCGGTGGTGTTTTAGGAACAGGAATTGTTAGTATCTTGGATGGATTTGTTTTTGCAGGAATTGCCGGCGAAAATGTAAAACAATTTTTAACATCGACATTACCTTTATATAATAATGGCGTAGGTTGGCTTATCCCGGCATTAATCGGAATTGTGATCGGATATGTCCTTTCTTTACGACAAAAACAAAATGATGAACTAGCTAGAAAAGTATCATAAATAATAAGGAATAACAAAAAGGCTATCCCTATCGTTCGTTTGGGACAGCCTTTCATTTTGACTTATCTATTTCGCGCTATTTATTAATTCTTCTATCTTTTTCATGGCACCTGGATCAACTTCTTCAATAGCTGTTGCTGCCTGTTCTAACGCCAAATCATAATCATACATTCTAAATACTTGCTCGGCTTCAGATAATTTAGCAGAAAGAATCGCATACTGACTTCGATAACGATTTCCATACTGGATAATCCGTTCTACCAATACCGCCTTTTCTACTATCTCTTCTGTTTGTTCAAACACTTTACTAACAGCATTTTGTGCTTCCTCTAAAATATTATTTACTGCATACATATCAAGAGGGGTTTCCTCTAACTTATAGGATACTGCCTTTAAGTTCGATTCTGCTGTATCAAAGGTTTTTAAAACATTATTTGGTAGCCCAGGCAAATGATTTTTTCTGATTAAGCTTCTTGCTTCAACTAATGTCTTTTTCATTTGAGTAATTCGTTCTTTTGCTTCACGCTCATCTTTTCTGAGTGTATGCATCATTTCGGTAAAGCTGTTATACATTTCAGTAATCGTTCCAATATTTGTTTTAATTTCTTCTAAATCTTCACGCAGTTTTGTTGCTGGCTCGTCGTTGGCTTCAAGCCTATTTAATAGTTCATCATACTTATGTGTAGTCTGAGCAACCTTTTTCTCAATTTTCCGTTGATCTTCAAGATCTTTATCTTTAAGATGATAGATCTGTTGAACACTTTCAGATTCATTTTTGGTTGCTACTGCTTTTTTATGCAATTCGATAATATGAGGCTCAAGCGTTGGTACCTCTTTTGAAACAATGTGCTTTGCAATTACTTCCTTTTCCAAACAATCATAGATGTGGTCGATTCGATCCTGCACATCAGTTATACCTTCCTTCGCCTCAATAATCTCTGTTTGTTCTATTTTTCTTAAATAGGATTCAATTTCTCCCTCAATCTTATCTAATTCTTTAATAATCTCTAAATGCTCTACTATATAACCAGATTGGCTCATCTCTTCTTGACCTTTACGAAGCTCGTTAATTTGTGTAGGCAATTGATTATGGCAATAAGAAAGAAGAGGAGGTATTTCCTCAATTTTTGTTGCTAAATTATCCAAGTCATTTCTTATCATCAGTACAATTTCTCGTGCCTCTAAATAATTTCCACCAGCTGTTGCAGCATCAAATTCGGTAAAACGATTAACAACTTCATCCAAGTCCTTTTCAAGTTGGATAATCGCACTTC
The DNA here is from genome assembly GCA_016841285.1 of Guptibacillus hwajinpoensis. Classification (GTDB taxonomy): domain Bacteria; phylum Bacillota; class Bacilli; order Bacillales; family Bacillaceae_J; genus Schinkia. The sequence continues at coordinate 4,363 of JAENZK010000027.1, forward strand.
CAAATGAATGCCTTGAGGCAAGTAAAATTTTGCGGTGATTTTTCATTATGCCTTTAAGCTCTTCTACTTCTATTTTATTCTTTTCCTCACTGCCAATAAGCTCTTGTAAATCCTCTAATATAGCAGCAATTTTTTGATCGACTTCTTCTAATAAGTTGCGGGTATTGCGTGTAATGTCAGCAGCTTTCCTAAAGCGATAATGATCAGCTGCTTCCTCAGCTTCAAACAGAAAATCATCTACTTTTGGAAGTTCATTGGTTACAATCTCATCCCAAGTAACACGCCAAGCTTCAAACTTTTCTTCAGTCTGGCCAGTCATATTTAATTGCTTTACTTTCGCAATTTCATCAGTTACCGGTCTATTCATTATACTTATTTTCCAGCTTTCTAGCTTATCTACTTCTGAATAAATCCTTTTCCTTTTTATAAATCCATATATAATGATGGCTAATAATACAATTATAAATATTAACAGGTACTCCATAGCTGCCTTACCCCTTTTTCGATTTCAAAAAAACTTTTGTGATTTTTATATAAAGAAGGCTTTAATTTTCAAATTTTTATTTTATGCTTTTTCATAATTTTTATGATACCATGTAAACAATAATTTTGCCCAAATTTTTTCTTAAAATTGTAGAAACTTGGAGGAAACTAATGAAAACTGACGGACATATTCACTCTCCCTATTGTCCACATGGATCTGATGATTCATTTGAACAATACATAGATGCTGCAATTTCCTTAGGCTACCAAGAAATTTCATTTACTGAACATGCACCTTTACCAGCAGGCTTTATCGATCCAACACCTGATAAAGATAGTGGCATGAATCCAGATTTTTTAGAGCCCTACATTGCGGATTTGCAAAAATTAAAAATAAAATATAAAGAAAAAATAAAAATTAATATTGGTTTAGAAGTTGATTATATCACTCACTTTGAAAACGAAACCACTAAATTTCTAAATAAATTCGGACAATTCCTTGATGATAGTATTTTGTCTGTCCATTTTTTGCACTATCAAGGGAATTATTATTGTCTGGATTTCAGTGTAGAGGAATTTGCGAGAATCATTTCTATATACGGAAATGTTGATAGGGTATATAAAAGTTATTACGAAACTGTCCAACAATCAATACTAAGTGATTTAGGTCCCTATAAGCCTAACCGAGTTGGACATATGACACTCGTCCATAAATTTCAAAAGAAATATCCGTCTGCAGCGGATTTCTCTACCGATATCAACCAAATTTTAGATCACATCGATAATAAAAAAATGACATTGGATTATAATGGTGCTGGCATAAACAAGCAATATTGTTTAGAACCGTATCCTCCAGAGTCGATTGTAAAAGAGGCTGTTAAACGAAAAATCCCTCTCATCTATGGGTCAGACGCCCATATTTCAAGGGATTTAAACCAAGGTTATTCCGAATTAGTACCAACTATTACACTGTCCTCTCCGACGTCTACAAAATACCGCTAAAAATCTGAGGCATCCGCCGGTGGCTTAACTTCCACCAGCTAAGGTTGAAGCATTTAAAGGATTTAAAGTATTTACACTATTAAGTCCGGAATAGTTTATGACAGATAGAGTTGGCCTTTCAGAAGACTCTATAGAAAGGCTATCTTCTACCCAACGACTAATTTCTTTATAATATTTTGTAACAAAATAGGGTTCAACAGGATTCACATGTAATACCTCTACCATATACTGCGGATTTAGATAAGGCATGGTTAACATGCCTTTAAATTGCATAATCGTGGTCATGACCGGAAGCTTTCTAAATTCCTTTTTTTGAATACCTCTTTCAAGTATAGTCTGCAAATAATATTTTTCCTTCGTTAAATAGGTGGACATTATTTCCCTTATTAGCATTGTATCCAAAGTTATCTCACGATGAACAAGTCGTGCCAATTGATGATTATCACTTTCAAATTTCAATACATTCTTTGCCGTTTCACATATAACTTCTTTAGAAGAGAGACTGTCCTTTTTCTCGAAAGTTTTTCCTAAGATCGTAATATATTGCTCAAAATAATTAGTTAAAAGCTGCTCTAATAAGCCCTTCTTCCCACCAAAATAATAGGAAATTAAAGCTATGTTCACTTCTGCTTTTTGAGCAATTTCTCTAACCGAGCTACCATTATACCCTTTTGAGTTGAAGATTGAGATTGCTGCATCAAATACTTTTTTCTTCGTACTAGACATTTCTTTCATCGTTTTTTCACCCCAGTTCTACCTGAATATTTTCTTCATCAGAACTGGAATTCCTTTAAGATTTTCTCGACAATTAACGTAGCCTATATAAAATAAAAAGCCGAATTTTCTAGTATTTTGTAAAAAAAATAAGCACGGTTGGGTGCTTTTAAATCATTCTTTTAATTAATCATATCATCATAGATAATCACGCGGTTCTTACCTGTTTCTTTCGCTTTATATAATGCCTCATCGGCACGATTAAACAGCTTTTTAACGGAATCATTATTTTCTTTATGCCAAACTGTAATCCCACATGATATTGTAATTTGGGGATCCGTTTCTTTTTCCACTCTTTCAACCAATCGTTCTGCAACCATCACAGCAGTTTTCAAATCTGCTTTTGGTAAATAAACGGCTAACTCCTCACCGCCCCATCTAGCCCCTACATCATGCTCGCGAATACTTTTTCTAATGATATTAGCTACTTGAATGATAACTTCATCGCCCACCTGATGCCCAAATGTATCGTTAACACTTTTAAAATCATCAATATCAATTAACAAAAATGCCCCTAACGCATCCGTATTCATGGACAACTGAATTCTTTCATCTAGGTAATTTCTAGAATGAAGCTTTGTTAAATTATCAGTAATCACCATTCTTTCCAATTCTTCTCTTAACATTGAATTAGTAAACGCCAATGTTGAGTGATGAATAAGCGATTGCAATAATTTAAATTTATCAAAAGAAAAATGATAAGGCCGTTCATTCAGCACATAAACAGCACCTATGAGTGCATTACTTTGGACCATCGGAACTACCATAAGAGATCGGAATCTTTTCTCACCAATATTTTTATCTAAAGAAAGATCTCCAATAAACACAGCATCCTTTTCTTTCTTTATTTTATTATTTATAAAATTGACTAATGGGACCGATTCATCAAGAAAAAAGTAATCGGAGCTGCCGGTTAAAACTTCAAATTTATCCTCTCCATTGAACATCAAGAATCCGATTACTTGTGCATCAAATGAATTTCTAATCTGTTCAGACATAAATTTGATCGTATCCGTTAGTCGCAGATTTGAATTCAAGCGATGTGTTGTTTTATTGATTAGCTGTAAATCAGAAATAAGCTTTCTTGATTGCTGGTACAATTGTGCATTTTCCAAAGCACTTCCTGCTGTGTTGGCTAATAGCTCGATGAAGCCAACCTCCTCTTTTGGAAAAATTGGAGTATCAGGAGCAATAACTTGAAGAACCCCGTATATGCCTTGTTTTCCTTTTAACGGAGCGTAAAGCACAGACTTGTCATTATTTAACGAATCTTCAAATTGGACGTTGCCAGTTAAATAAGCTTGAGCAGCCGCCTGATTAATGGAATCAGAACCATACTCCAAATCACGGATCGGAAGCTCAGGATCCGTTGCCGTATCATGGGATAACAATAAGACGCAATCAAAGGTTTCATAAACTTCATTTAGCGTATGAATAATTTCCTTTAACACTTCGGCCATATCCATGGAAGAGTGAAATTTCGCTGTAACCCGATATAGCTGTTCATACCTTTTTAATTTATTAATATCTATTTCTTTTGGACAGATTTCTCTGGGCATTTATATTCACCTTCAAATAAAAAATAGGTATATCCGACGAACAATATATTATATTCTTATTATAAGCTTTATAGTCTTTTTTTCCTATATCATTTTTTATCTATTCTTAAAAAACTGTAAACTAATCCCTTTTATCATTTATTTCTATTAATTTTATCGGCTTTATTTAAGGAATTTTTATCTTAACTTTAAGTACCCAAATTATGATTTTATCTTTAAAATTATAAGAAAACAAGAATAAACATTGACTTTATTCAAAGAAAAAATTATAATAATTTTTGTGTGTAAAATAAAAGCGGCCTGAGTGTGCTTGCTTTTGTTTCATTTTGTTCCTCTACTAGAGGTGTATCGAGTAACCCTTGGCTGCTGGAGCGAGGATACATGAAGACAAAATGGGCAATTGATAGAGTGCATGTGTCTGTGTTTTTATTTTACAAAATAAAAACATTTGAAGGAGGAGTCAAATTATGGCTCGTTATACTGGACCATCTTGGAAATTATCTCGTCGTTTAGGCATTTCATTAAGCGGAACTGGTAAGGAATTAGAAAAACGTCCTTACGCACCTGGTCAACATGGACCTAATCAACGTAAAAAACTTTCAGAATACGGATTACAATTACAGGAGAAGCAAAAGCTTCGCCATATGTTTGGAATGAATGAGCGCCAATTCCGTAACACATTTGCTACAGCTGGTAAAATGAAAGGTATTCACGGTGAAAACTTCATGATTCTTTTAGAATCTCGTTTGGACAACCTTGTTTACCGTTTAGGACTTGCTCGTACTCGTCGTGCAGCTCGTCAGCTTGTAAACCATGGACATATTACTGTTGATGGCGGACGCGTAGATATTCCATCATACCGCGTTAAGCCAGGCCAAACAATCTCTGTTCGTGAAAAATCACGCAACCTTGAGATTATTAAAGAGTCTATCGAAATCAACAACTTCGTACCTGATTTCTTAACTTTCGATGCTGAAAAACTTGAAGGTACTTACAATCGCTTCCCTGAGCGTTCTGAAATGCCTGCAGAAGTTAACGAAGCATTCATCGTTGAGTTCTATTCTCGTTAATAACGAAGAAAAAACCCTTGAACTGTTGTTCAAGGGTTTTTGTTTGTTTACTTCTTTTTATCTATTTTATTTATGTTCTGCAAAAAATGATATGAAGACTTATTTTCTGCTTTTTAAGCTGAGTTTCGGTCTTCATCAACTTTATGAAGACCGGTTCTTTCACTCTTGATCCGAGTTTTTGTCTTCATCAGCCTTATGAAGACCGGTTCTTCTACTCTTGATCCTAGTTTTTGTCTTCATCAGCTTTATGATGACCGATTCTTCTACTCTCGATCCTAGTTTTTGTCTTCATCAGCCTTATGAAGACCGGTTCTTCTACTCTCGATCCTAGTTTCGGTCTTCATTCGCCTTATGAAGACCGAGCATTCTACTCTCGATCCAGGTTTTTGTCTTCATGCCATTTTTATTGCTAAAAATATATAAAAAGTTCATTGTAGCCCTATTCGTACAGCATAACTTGATAGGACTAAAATAATTTCAGTATAAGGGACAGCCCGGTTCAGACAGGTTTCCTAGTTTTTCAGTGATCTCTGTCCGAAGGCGAGCCCAGTTCAGACTGGCTTCCTAGTTTTTCAGTGATTTCTGTCCGAAGGCAAGCCCAGTTCAGACTGGCTTCCTAGTTTTTCAGTGATTTCTGTCCGAAGGCAAGCCCGGTTCAGACTAGCTTCCTAGTTTTTCAGTGATTTCTGTCCGAAGGCGAGCTCGGTTCAGACTGCATACCTAGATTTAAAGCAATCCAAGTCCAAAGCACACCAAACTTCAAACTCTATTCACCTATTCCCAGCTGTTCCTGTCCGAACCAGGTTGCTATCTGAATTCAGAAATACTTGCTTCACAATAACCTTTTATTGCTTACCAATTTCCCCTATGCGAACTATCACATGACCCAATTAAAATATATCCCCACTAAATTTGTAAAAAAAGTGAAGAAAACCAATTTGGTCATCTCCACTTTTATCATTTAATATTTAATTAAATAATACTTTTTCTTTCCTCTACGAATAATCGTAAATTGTTCTTCAATGCGGTCCTTGGCAGCAACAACTCGATCTAGTTCAGTTGTTCTTTCTCCATTTATATAGATTGCACCGTTACTAATATCTTCTCTAGCTTGGCGCTTTGATGGACAAATTTTACTTTCAACCAACAAATCTAATAGGCTGATTTCATCCTGTTTGCATTCGTAGGATGGAACATCTTTGAATCCTTGCTTAATTTCTGCAGCTGAAAGGTTTTGAATATCCCCGCTAACTAATGCTTCAGAAATGCGAATTGCTTGCTGTAATGCTTCTTCACCGTGAACAAGCTTTGTTACTTCTTCAGCCAGTCTCTTTTGTGCTGTACGTTTTTCTGGTGCTTTTTCAACCTCACCACCTAACACCTCAATTTCTTCCTGTGATAAGAATGTAAAGTACTTTAAGAATTTCACAACGTCTTTATCATCTGTATTAATTAAGAATTGGTAGAATTCATATGGAGATGTTTTTTCAGCATCAAGCCAAATTGCACCGCCTTCACTCTTACCGAATTTAGTACCATCTGCTTTAGTAACAAGTGGAATTGTAAAACCGTAAGCTTTTGCTTCTTCATCTGTTGATTTTCTAATTAATTCAAGTCCTGCTGTAATATTACCCCATTGGTCACTGCCACCGATTTGCAAACGGCAATTTTCGTTTTTATAAAGATTTAAGAAGTCATTGGATTGTAAAATCATATAGCTGAATTCTGTGAATGAAATACCTGATTGGATGCGGGACTCCACGGAATCCTTTGCAAGCATATAGTTAATTCCGAAGTTTTTACCTACATCTCTTAGGAATGTAATGACATCTAAATTCCCTGTCCAATCATAGTTGTTAACAACCTTCGCTTTATTCTCACCTTCAAAGTCAAGGAATTGTGAAAGTTGGCGTTTGATGCTATTACTCCATTCCACCACTATTTCTGTTTCATTTAATGTTCTTTCTGCTTTCTTACCACTTGGGTCACCGATTAGACCGGTTGCTCCACCTACAAGGGCGATAGGGTTATTTCCAGCTAATTGAAAACGGCGTAATGTTAATACTGTTAATAGATGGCCGATATGCAGGCTATCTGCTGTCGGGTCAAAGCCACAATATAATGTGATTGGTCCATTTTCAAGTTCTTTTTGTAATCCTTCAAGGTCTGTTACTTGGTTAATTAGACCGCGAAATTCTAAATCTTTTAGTAAATCCACAATTTTTCCTCCTTTGATATTGGATATGTCAAACACAACTGTTGATTTTCGTTACAGGCGGACGCTTTCCACGGGCAAGCACCAAGCCGCTTCCTTCGCTACGCTCAGTCCAGGGTCTCAGTTTGCTTGCTAATCCCGCAGGAGTCGCCGCCTTTCACTCCAATCAACAAGGTTGCAAATAAAAAACGTCCCTCAAATAGGGACGAATTGATTCGCGGTACCACCCTATTTGAAGAACGTTAAATGTCTTCCACTCCATTGGATAACGGCCCATACCGTTTGCTTATACTATGAACAAGCGAAAACCTATCCAAATAGGTTATGTGCTTTTCGTTTCCAAGCAAATGCTCAAGGATGTAATTCATGAATATCTTTGTACTGACTTGCACCAACCGCCAGCTCTCTATACACAGGGAGATATGCACTACTTATTCCTATCACTGCAAAATTAATTAAGTTAATTTAACACATTAAAAGCTAACATAATTGAAACTATAAAGTCAAATAAATTTTACCATTGTCGAACTATTATATCAATGAATGTCCCTTTATGCTATAATATTGCTGATTTAGGGGGAGATATTAAATGAATTTAGATAAAGACAAACTTTTAAAATTTACAAGGATTTTTACTAAAGTTTCGTGGAATTTAACAATTATTTTCATAGCAACCTGTTTAATTGGACTCTCTTTTGCAGGTGGTGTTGGAGCTGGCTATTTTGCTTCATTAGTTAAAGATGAACCGATCAGAAGCTATGATAGTATGAAAAAAGATATCTACAATTATGAGGAAACCTCTGAGCTATATTTTAGCGATAATAAGTATCTTGGTAAGCTGCGTTCTGACCTTGATCGGGATGAAACAAAATTATCAAATGTTTCTCAGTATGTCATTGATGCTGTTATTGCCACTGAGGATGAGAACTTTTTTGAGCATCCTGGTATTGTTCCAAAATCTATTTTACGCGCCATCTACCAAGAATTCACTAACTCTTCTGTTAAAACCGGTGGTAGTACGCTTACTCAGCAGTTAATCAAAAATCAAATTTTGACAAACGAAGTTTCCTTCGAACGTAAAGCGAAGGAAATAATGATAGCACTAAGACTAGAGCAGTTTTTTAAAAAAGAAGAAATATTGGAAGCGTATTTAAATGTTGTCCCTTTCGGCAGAAATTCCTCAGGTCGAAATATTGCTGGAATACAGACAGCGGCACAGGGCATATTTGGTGTAGACGCGAAAGACTTAAATTTACCACAAGCAGCATACATAGCAGGATTGCCACAAAGTCCCTTCGGCTATACACCTTTTACAAGAACCGGTGAAATGAAAGAAGATCTCACACCAAGCCTAAATAGGATGAAAACCGTGTTGGGTCGAATGTTAACTGCAGGCTATATTACCGAGAAGGAATATAAAGAAGCGTTAGCCTACGATATAAAGGGTAACTTTATACCACCAAAACCAAATATCGTTGAAAAATATCCATATCTTACATTTGAAATAGAAGACCGTGCAAAGAAGATTTTATTAGAAATATTAGCTGAGAAAGATGGCTACTCATCAGAAGACCTTGAAAAAGATAAGAATTTATATAATGAATATTATAGTAAAGCAGACAAAAATTTACGACAAAATGGATATCGAATTTACTCAACAATTGATCAAGACATTTACGATAAAATGCAAGAAATAAAAAACAGTTATCAATATTACGGAAATGATAAATCAGAAAAGGTGAAGGACCCTGATACTAATGAAATCATTAAAGTAATGGAGCCTGTGGAGGTTGGCGCTATTCTGATAGACAATGATACTGGTGCCATCATTAGCTTTGTTGGGGGACGCGATCATGACCGCAAACAATTAAACCATGCTACTAAAGGGATTCGTTCAAACGGGTCAACAATGAAACCACTATTAGTCTATGGTCCAGCCATTGAAATGGGGCTCTTTCATCCGAGTTCAGTTATACCTGATGTCCCTTTAAAAATTCAAACCGTGCAGGGACCTTGGGAACCCAAAAACTATGGGGAAGGATATCACGGATTGACGACTGCTAGAGTTGCATTAACCAAATCTTATAATATCCCTACTGCGAAAATTTATGCGTCAATTATTAATAAAGACCCTGTTGGATATTTAGAGAAAATGGGTTTTAGTACCTTAACAAATGGCGATAGAGCGCACTTGTCAATGGCCCTAGGTGCAATGGATAAAGGTGTAACTGTTGAAGAAAATGTAAATGCTTATGCTACCTTTGCAAATGGCGGAAAATTCGTAGATGCTTACATGATCGAAAAAATTGAAACAAAAGATGGCGAGGTCATTTATCAACATAACCCTAATCCAGTTGAGGTTTTTTCACCACAAGCAGCCTATTTAACAATTGACATCATGAGAGATGTAATAACAAAAGGAACTGCTGCCGGTGTACCCGGTAAATTAAAGTTCAAGACAGACTTAGCTGGAAAAACAGGTACATCTCAGGACTATAAGGATTCATGGTTTGTAGCCTCTAATCCAAAAGTAACATTTGGCTTATGGATGGGCTATGATACACCAAAATCTCTCGAAAAAAGCTATAAAGGATATTCCTACTCTCAACGCAACCAAAAGCTTTGGGCAGAATTAATGAATGGTGTATATGATATCAAACCTGAAGTAATAGAAACATCTGAACGATTCAACATGCCAGGCGGTATTGTACGTAGATCTTACTGTATGGTAAGCGGAAAATTACCGTCTAATCTATGCGAGAGAGCTGGTCTAGTAGCCAGTGACCTATTTATTGCCAAATATGCACCAAAAGAAGTTGATGATAGTTTAATCGAAGGTTCTTATATTGTCATCGGTGATAAATATTATAAGGCACCAGAAGGATTCCCAGAGGAGTTTTCAACAAAAGGTGTTATGTTAAACCCGGAATTCCTAAAAAGTAAGGGTTTAGCTGAGGTCCAAGATGTCAGTTATCTCATTCCTAATGGAGCAACATGGAAAAATATTATTGTACCTGAAAAAGAAGCTGTTACTGATAATGGAAAAGCCCCTAGTTCCGTTAAGAATATACAACTAAATGGAAAGGTATTAACTTGGGAAAATAGTCCAGATTCTGATATAGTCGGCTACCGTGTATATAGAGCAAATAGCCCAACAGATCCATTTACTAAGATTGCAAGCATCCCAAAATCATCAGAACCATCTTTCCAGGTTTCAAACACAAATGCTATTTTTTATATAACAGCAATCGATTTAGCTGGAAATGAATCAACTCCATCAAAGGAAGTAACATTAAATAACCAAAATGATAGTGATCCAGCTGAGAATAAAAATCCTAGTGATGATAAAATACATGACCCAATGGTACAAATTAATAAAAAACATAATTAAAATACAAAAACCCTCCGAAATCGGAGGGTTTTTAATATTAGTCTTCCATAGTTGATAGGTCGCCTGTTGGCAAGTCTAACTCCCATGCTTTTAATACACGTCTCATGATTTTACCGCTTCGTGTTTTTGGAAGCTTATCACGGAATTCAATTTCACGTGGAGCTGCATGCGCAGCTAAACCAGTCTTAACAAATGTACGAATTTCTTCTTTTAATTCTTCAGATTGCTCGTAGCCATCACGTAAAGCAATGAATGCTTTAATGATTTCTCCACGAACTGGATCTGGTTTACCAATTACACCAGCTTCTGCAATAGCAGGATGTTCTACTAATTTACTTTCTACTTCAAACGGTCCTACACGCTCACCAGCTGTCATAATAACATCATCGACGCGGCCTTGGAACCAGAAATATCCATCCTCATCCATATAAGCAGAGTCACCTGATACATACCAATCACCTGGTAAGAAGTAAGAATCATACTTTTCTGGATTATTCCAAATTTGTCTCATCATAGATGGCCAACCTTTTTTGATTGCCAAGTTACCCATGCGAAGTGGTGGCAATTCATTACCTTGGTCGTCAACAATGGCAGCCTGAATGCCTGGGAACGGCTTACCCATGGAACCTGGTCTAATTTCCATGCAAGGATAATTTGAAATTAACTGTGATCCTGTTTCAGTCATCCACCAGTTATCATGAATACGTAATCCAAATACTTTGTTTCCCCAACGAACAACTTCAGGATTTAGTGGTTCACCAACACTCAGAATATGACGAAGAGCAGATAAATCATATTGTTTAATTACTTCGTCGCCAGCGCCCATTAACATACGGAATGCAGTTGGTGCGCTATACCAGACAGTAACCTTTAAGTCTTGTAATGTTTCATACCAAGTTTCCGGCTTGAAACGTCCACCAACGATAACGTTTGTGACACCGTTTAACCAAGGTCCGAAAATTCCATAAGATGTTCCTGTTACCCAACCTGGGTCTGCAGTACACCAATAAACATCATCTTCTTTTAAATCTAGTACCCATTTAGCAGTTTGATATTGTTGAATCATCGCATTGTGTACATGTAGTACACCTTTAGGCTTTCCTGTTGAACCAGATGTGTAATGTAATAAACTACCATCCTCGCGGTCTACCCATTCTATTTCCAACTCTTTACTAGATTGTGCTAAACGATTCTTGAAATCTATGATTTTCCCTTCTTCAGTAACGTTGTCTCCCACAACAACGACCTTCTCAAGAAGTGGTAATTCACTAACTGGTACACGGCTTAGTAATTGTGGTGTTGTAACAATTACTTTAGCGCCGCTATCTTCAAGGCGGTCACGTACTGCTCCCTCCATGAATGCTTCAAATAACGGACCAACTATAGCACCAAGCTTTAGCGCTCCTAATACAACAAAATACAACTCTGGAGAACGTGGCATAAATACGAATACACGATCACCTTTAACTACATTAGCTGCATTTTTCAGAACATTACCAGCTTGATTTGTACGTTCCATCATTTCTTTAAAAGTATATTGCTCATTTCTCTCTGCATCACGGTAATGAAGTGCAATCTTGTCCCCTTTTCCATCAATTGCATGACGGTCAATTGCTTCATAAGCAATATTAACTCGTCCAGTTTCATACCATGAAAAATTCTTTTCTACTTCTTTCCAATCAAAGCTAGCATAAGCCTCGTTGTAATCTTTTAAATTATAGTCCCCTTGAACCGCAGAAAGCGTTTCCACTTTCATTAAATCTCCCCCTTTTTTTATCTGTGGAATAATTCCATTATAATACCAATATTCAGAACTTTCAATTGCTAAGTTAAATTTTTTTAAAAAAACTTATAATTTCATGTACAAAATCCGACAAATTGCACCAGTTTTTTATCTCAACACTGAATAGTTTGTTGTATAATAGGAGAAGAACAAAAATTTTGCTATTTTCTTTTAAAAGGTTTTATCGTTTTCAAGTAGAATATATTACAAGGTGGTGGCTCGTTTGGAGCACAACAAAACTTTTTATTCAAAAGAGATGATGACAAAACATGGTCCCCTTATAATAGAAGGACCCGTACAAGCGCGACTTTTAGAAAATTACGAATTCCACAAAGATTTAGTAGCTTTTAGAATACCTCAGGAACAACATAAGGCGATAGTAGAAATTGCTAGTTTACCAGAAGGTAGAATAATTATTGCTAGACAGAATAATATGATAGTAGGCTATGCAACTTATGTATACCCTGACCCGCTCGAAAGATGGTCAGAAGGGAATATGGATAATCTCATAGAATTAGGGGCAATAGAAATAATCCCGCAGTTTCGGGCACAGGGAGTAGGAAAAAATTTATTAAGAGTTTCCATGATGGATGATCAAATGGAAGATTACATTATTATTACTACTGAATATTACTGGCATTGGGACCTAAAAGGCACCGGCCTAAACGTTTGGGACTATCGGAAAGCCATGGAAAAAATGATGAATGCCGGTGACCTAACCTGGTATGCTACAGACGACCCTGAGATAAGCTCCCATCCTGCCAACTGTTTAATGGCTAGAATCGGTTCAAGAGTTTCACAGGATTCGATCCAACAATTTGACCAACTTAGATTCAAGAACCGGTTTATGTACTAATTTAATAGTTTTCATATAAAAATACATTTTATAAGGGAGGCAATTTTCGTGATTATTGAAGAAATTATGAACCCGCTCGTCATTTCAATGAAACCTTATGAAACTATCGGAAAAGCAATTGAGCTCATGTATTCCAATCGGATCCGCCACATTCCAATTATTGATGAAAATGAATTTGTTATCGGAATTGTGACAGACCGTGATATAAGAGATGTTAGCCCATCTATTTTCCATTCTGAAGAACATTTAGAGGACCTCCAAAAGCCAGTCGCTTCGATAATGACTGAAGATGTTATCACAGGACATCCACTAGACTTCGTTGAAGAAGTGTCAGCGATGTTTTATGAGCATAAGATAGGGTGCTTGCCAATTGTAACAGAAGGCAAATTAGTTGGTATTATTACTGAAACTGATATGTTACATACACTTGTTAAACTGATGGGTGCCGATCAACCAAGTTCTTTAATAGAAATAAGAGTAAAAAATAAACTTGGACAACTTTCTGAAGCCGCCCAAGTATTTAGTGAAAATAACGTTAATATCATTAGTGTATTAGTATACCCCGATAAAAAGGATAACGGTAGCAAAATATTATTGTTTAGAGTCCAGACAATGAATCCAATGAAAGCAATAGCCCAATTAAAAAAACGTGGTTATACAGTATTATGGCCCAATCTACCAGGTGTCACATCATGAGCAAAAGCATTTACTATGTTTACTCCAATGATTTCCAAAGCTATAAATTCAATGAAAGCCATCCCTTCAATCAAAGAAGGGTAGAGCTGACAACTGATTTATTAAAAATGTCTGGCGCGTTAAAAGAATCACATATCATTCCACCAAGAATTGCAACTGATGAGGAAATTGGTCTTATTCATGACCCGAATTATATTGATGCAGTAAGAAAAGCCGGTTACGGTGAATTGTCTGAAGACGTTGCAAATAATTATGGTCTCGGCACTGAAGACGTTCCGATATTTCCGAATATGCATGAAGCAAGCGCTTTATTAGTTGGTGGAACCCTCTCAGCAGTAGACATAGTAATGGCTGTAAAGGCTGACCATGCCCTAAGTTTAGGCGGTGGCTTGCATCATGGATTTCGTGGTAAAGCTTCAGGCTTCTGCATATATAATGACAGTGCAATTGCCATCAAATATATGCAACAAAAATATGGGGTTAAAGTTTTATATATTGATACAGATGCCCATCATGGAGACGGGGTTCAATGGTCTTTTTATGACGACCCAAATGTTTGTACTTTTTCTATCCATGAGACCGGACGGTACCTTTTCCCAGGAACCGGAAATGTGTCAGAAAAAGGACAAGGACAAGGCTATGGTACGTCTTTTAATATTCCGATCGATGCCTTTACAGAGGATGAATCCTTTCTAGAATGTTATGTAACTGCCATCCGTGAAGTCGCTGAATTTTTCAAGCCGGATGTAATCATCTCACAAAATGGGGTTGATTCACATGCATTGGACCCTTTAACTCATTTATCTACTACGATGAAGGTATACAGAGAAATACCAAGGCTGGCTCACCAGTTAGCTCATGAGTATTGTGATGGCAAATGGATAGCAGTTGGCGGGGGCGGTTATGATCACTTCCGTGTTGTTCCAAGAGCGTGGTCACTAATCTGGTTAGAAATGTTAGAGAAGCAAGATGAAATTGCTAGAGGAGCATTGCCAACAGAGTGGTTAGAAAAATGGCAACCTAAATCTCTGGTGACGTTGATTCCTACTTGGGAAGATCCTAACAATCTATATCCGCCAATCCCAAGGAAACAAGAAATTACCGAAAAAAATAAGCAAACTATGGAAAAGGCTCTGCAGCATGTAAGAAGTTCAAGAAAAAAGGCAAATTAATAAGAAAAGCGTAAACGCCCGTTCAGCGACGTATAAACTGGAGCACATCGACTGAGATAAAGGAAACACGATTAGTTTAACTAATCGATGTTGACTTATCGTAGGGAGGTGGGCGAAGTTTACGAGTCGTTGGGCGCTGAAGCTAGACATAGAAAAAAGCTGGTCCAAAAACGGACCAGCTTTTCAATTATTTAGTTATTTTTAGTAGATTGGCGAAGCTCTATTCTATGGGGCAACACAACAATATGGTCTTCCACTTTTTCCTTGTTCATATATTTTGTTAATAAACGCATTGCTACAGCACCAATATCATAGGTTGGCTGAACCACTGTTGATAGTTGCGGGCGTACCATGACAGCAAGTCTTGTATTGTCAAAACCAACTACTTCAAGATCATCAGGAATATTTAAACCTTCATCTTGGGCACCATGGATAACACCTAAAGCCATCTCATCCGTTGCTGCAAAAACGGCTGTTGGTTTAAAACCTTTTTCTTTATATTCCTGAACAGCTTCTAAACCAGCTTCATGTGTATAGTCGCCATAATAAACATGATCTTCATTAAAACTTAAATTAGCTTCCTCTAACGCTTTTCGATAACCTGCTAATTTCAAATCATTATTGGAAGGTTCTTCATTTGGTCCGGAAACAAAACCAATTTCTTTATGACCATTTTTGATAAGAAAATGAACGGCCTCATAAGCAGCTTGTTCATAATCAATATTAACAGATGGAATCTCATGATCTTTTTCAATAGTTGCCGCTAACACAATGGGTACAGGAGACTTTTTAAATTCTTCGACATGCTCTTCTGTTATCGAACCACCCATAAAGACAATACCATCCACTTGTTTTCCAAGCATTGTATTTAAAAGATGCAGTTCTTTTTCTTTATTTTGGTCAGAGTTACTCAAAATAATATTATAGTTGTACATTGTTGCAATATCTTCAATACCCCTTGCAAGTTCAGCAAAAAATACGCTAGAAATATCCGGGATAATAACCCCTACTGTTGTTGTTTTTTTGCTGGCAAGACCACGTGCAACGGCATTCGGTCTATATCCTAAACGGTCAATGGCTTCTGATACTTTCTTTCTAGTTGATGGTTTAACGTTAGGATTGCCATTTACAACGCGGGATACAGTTGCCATCGATACTCCTGCTTCTCGAGCAACATCATATATTGTAATATTATTCAAATTATTTCCTCCTCTATATCCGTACAAAGTGAACAATAATATGATTATTATACGTTAAAACTCACTTTGATTGTAGCTTAATATGCTGTCAAGTACAAATTATCAGTTAAAAAAATTAAAATTTTATACACATTTATTCAGAAAGAAAAACCTGTATCAAATATATGATACAGGTTTTCATATTTTTTTCAATTTATTTTAATTTATTTAACTACACTCTTACTTTAACATTCCTAAATAATTCGTTGATAAATTTATCAAAGGTAGGAATATCCATTTGTTGTGCAGAATCTGATAGTGCCACAGCTGGGTCAGGATGCACCTCTGCCATTACACCATCTGCGCCAATAGCAATGGCTGCTTTAGCAGCAGGCAATAATAAGTCTCTTCTACCAGTAGAGTGTGTAACATCAACCATGACTGGTAAATGTGTTTCTTGTTTTAGAATTGGTACTGCCGTAATATCTAATGTATTTCTTGTAGCTGTTTCATATGTGCGAATTCCACGCTCACATAAAATGATATTTCCATTTCCACGGGAATAAATATATTCAGCTGCATTTACAAATTCCGAAATGGTAGCTGATAAGCCCCTCTTTAAAAAGATTGGTTTATCAATTTGCCCTGCTGCTTTTAAAAGTTCGAAGTTTTGCATATTACGGGCACCAATTTGGATTACATCTAAATATTCAACAGCTGCCTCTAAATCAGATGGAGTTACGATTTCACTGATCACCGCTAGATCATATTCATCCGCAATTTGTTTTAAAATTTTTAATCCTTCTAAGCCAAGTCCTTGGAAATCATATGGTGATGTTCTCGGCTTATAAGCTCCTCCACGCAAAAGCTTTAACCCATGTTTTTTAATGGCTTCAGCCACTGCCTTTGTTTGCTCATAAGATTCAACAGAACAAGGACCCATTACAAAATGAACGTTGCCATCGCCAATTTTTTCACCTTTTATATCAATGACCGTATCTTCAGCCTTTTTCTTACGTGATACAAGGAGTGCTTTACGATGGTCATCCTCCTGCATTTCTAATCCTGCTTTGAAGATTTCTTTAAAAATATGCTGAATTGTAGAATTTTCAAAAGGACCATTATTATTTTCCGTTATTAAGTTCAACATATGACGTTCACGCACAGGGTCAAAACGATTCACCCCTTGCTTTTCTTTCACTTTACCAATCTCTTGGACAATTTCACCACGTTTATTGATCAATTCGAGAAGTTTTAAGTTCACTTCATCGAGTTGGGCGCGTAGTGTTTCTAATTCTACATTGCTCATTTACGAATCCTCCTTTAAATTGTTTATGTTTATTAGACAATAAAATTATGGTACATTTCTAAATGATTAAAGTTTATTATAAACAATATAGAACTAATTGTCACTTTCGGAATATTCTTTGAAAGGAAGGTGTTTTTCTTGGTCGAACAATCTTCTATCTTTGCCCTCGATATTGGGACAAGATCTGTTGTTGGAATTATTTTAAAAGAGCATGAAAACGGCTATGAAATAATAGATATCGAGTTTAAAGAGCACGGAAACCGGGCTATGCTTGACGGACAAATCCATGATGTCCTTTCAGTTTCGAAGCTTGTAAAAGAAATTAAAGAGATTTTAGAGACAAAACACGGAGTGTTGAATAAGGTTTGTGTTGCTGCAGCCGGCCGTGCCCTTAAAACAAAACGAGCAAAAGTCAGCCTTGGAATTGCTGGTAAACCCATCATTAATAAACAGGATATCTTGCACCTTGAATTAATGGCTGTTCAACAGGCACAGAAAGAATTAGCAACGGAAAATATGACTGCCCATAGCGCCAACTATTATTGTGTCGGTTATTCTGTTTTAAGGTATTTATTAGATGATGAAGAAATCGGTAGTCTTGTAGACCAACAGGGTGAGGTTGCATCTGCCCTGGTCATCGCTACTTTTTTACCAAAAGTTGTGGTTGAATCATTAATCGCTGCTCTTCATCGTGCCGATCTCGAAATGGACGCCTTAACACTGGAACCAATTGCCGCGATAAATGTTCTC
>JAENZK010000028.1 GCA_016841285.1 Guptibacillus hwajinpoensis
TACGATAAGTCAACTAAGAATTGCTAACGCAATTCAAGTTTCCTTTATCTCAGTCAAAGCCCTTCCAGTTTTTACGGCGATGAGCAAGGCGCTTACGCTTTTCTTATTTAGGAGTTGAGGAGAAGATGGAAAATTTAAAAATATGGTTTGAAAAAATACAAAAGAATAGGTTTATTTCCGTTTTGCTGTTTATCATACTTGCAGTGGTTTTGTATGGGGCAACGTACTCAAATATACAACCAGAAAAATTAGATCTTCGTCTTTTTTCTTTTGCAAAGAAGGATATTATTTCACCTATAACAGTAGAGAATGTTGAAGCAACTGAAGAAAAAAAGCAAGAAGCAGCCTTAAAGGTTGAAGATCAGTATATTTTAAAAACGGATTACGCTGAAAATCGAGTAGAAATTATATCGTCCATTTTCGATGCGGTGGCAGTCGTTAAAAATGAAGAGTTAGGAAATAATTCAAAGACTGCTCAAGATGGCGAAGGAAATGTACCAGATGTCGTGCAAAGTCCACCTGCATTAACTGAAAGTGAAATCCTTGAGAATAAATTGACTATGTTAACTGAATTAATACCTTCTGAGTTAAAAGGTCAGCTCTCAAAAATAAATTTGGAAACATTATTAACCGCCTCACCTTGGCAGCTGGACAGTGCAAAAAATACTGCGATCACATTAATAAAGCAAATAATGAAACAGCCAATTAAGGTTGGGGAAGTGGACTTACAAAAGGAATTTGTCTCAAAAGAAATTTTGAAAGTGAATTTACCTGAAGACTTAAAAACAGCTATGATTAAAATTGCCCAATACGCTATTATCCCGAATTACGTTTATGATGTGCAGGGGACTGAAGGAAAAAGACAGGAAGCGATGGATGCAGTAAGTCCAGTGAAGATTAGGGCCGGCCAAGTCCTGGTTAAAGAAGGACAAGTTATCGACCGAGAAATGTATAAACAATTCGAACTTGTTGGTCTATTAGATGAAAAAGTCAATCCTAATCTTTTTATTGGACTTGGCATTTTTACATTAATATTAACAAGTATTATTGCTTTTTATCTTAATGGAATTAATCCGAAAGAACGAATTATCTTCATTTTAATCTTCTCATTAACTATTTTATTGATGAAGGCTATAAGTTTATTCCAACTTGTTTCTGAGATCGGCTATATTTTTCCTGTAGCGATGGCACCGATGCTTATTAAAGTACTTCTGAATGAAAAGCTGGCAGTAATCTCAAGTATCATTTTCGCAATCTGCAGCAGTCTTATTTTTAATGTTGAAATGCTTGGTAAATTTAATTTTTCAATCGGCATTTATTTTTTAATTAGTGGTATTGCAGGTATAATCTTTATTAATGAAAGGCATTACCGTACTAAAATATTAAAAGCAGGATTGTATGTTTCAGTCGTTAATATCGTTGTTGTTATGGCCTTGTTTATGATTAGAAATGGCCATTATACAGGCATGGAGATCGGAACATATTTATTGTTGGCGTTTTTATCTGGATTTATCTCAGCAGTATTGACGCTCGGCTTGTTGCCTGTTTTTGAGGCGTGGTTTGGAATTTTGTCTACTGTCCAATTAATTGAATTATCCAGTCCAAATCATCCATTGCTGCGTAAAATATTACTTGAGACTCCTGGGACCTACCATCATAGTGTGATGGTTGCTAATTTATCGGAAGCTGCTTGTGAAGCAATTGGGGCTAATGGTCTTTTGGCAAGAGTGGGGGCTTATTATCATGATATCGGTAAAACAAAACGACCACATTTCTTTATTGAAAACCAGATGAACATGGAAAACCCTCACAATAGTATTTCGCCGCAACTTAGTACGAAAATCATTGTATCCCATCCATATGATGGGGCAGATTTGCTGAGGGGACACAATATACCGAAGGAAATCATTGATATATGTGAGCAGCACCATGGAACAACATTACTAAAATACTTTTATTTTAAAGCGAAGGAACAATCGGAAAACGTTATCGAATCAGACTTCCGATATCCCGGACCAAAGGCACAATCAAAGGAATCAGCTATTGTTGGCATTGCCGATAGTGTCGAAGCAGCTGTTCGTTCCATGCAAAATCCAACCATGCAAAAAGTGGAGAGCCTAGTTCGAAAGATATTATCAGATCGCATCCAGGATGGTCAGTTTGATGAATGTGATATTACATTAAAAGAGCTTGATATCGCCACAAAATCGATCTGTGAAACGTTAAAAGGAATATTCCATTCAAGAATTGAATATCCTGAAAATCCTGATAAGAAACAAGCCAAAAAAGAAGTTATCCATAAAGAGAAAGTAAGTATTTAGAGGTGAGACTTTTGATTATTGATTTTATTGATGACCATAATTTTGTTCTCGAAGACCAACAAAAAGAAGTTAAAAAGTTACTGCAATTTGCAGCAGAAAAAGAGGGAATTGCCCCTGATGCTGAATTATCTGTAACCTTTGTTAATAATGAGGAAATACAGGAGATCAACCGAACTTATCGGATGAAGGACCAACCAACGGATGTCATTTCATTTGCGATGGAGGAAATGGGGGAAGGCGAGATTGCGATTAAAGGAGAAGATTTGCCGACCATACTAGGTGATATTATAATCTCAATTCCGAGAACGATTGAACAAGCAAACGAATATAATCACAGCTTTATGAGAGAATTAGGATTTTTAAGTATTCATGGTTTACTCCACTTATTAGGGTACGACCATATGGAAAAAGAAGAAGAAGAAATCATGTTTGCTAAACAAAAGGAAATACTTGATGAATATGGGCTCCATAGATAAAGAACGTAAAAGATTGACGGCCAGTTTTAAGTATGCCACCCAGGGTTTTTTACACGTAATAAAAAAAGAGCGGAATATGCAGATCCATTTAATAGTTGCCTGTATCGTTATTTTTTTAGCATATTTTTTCTCAGTTTCTAAAACTGAATGGATCCTGCTCTTATTTTGTATTGGAGTTGTTATTAGTCTGGAATCAATAAATACGGCAATTGAAAGAACGGTTGATTTGTGTACAGAGGAAATTAAACCCTTAGCAAAACAAGCTAAGGATACAGCCGCGGCTGCGGTTTTTGTTTTTGCTATTATTTCTGTTATCATAGGATTAATTATTTTTACAAAGCCACTGCTAATTTTTTTGAATTTTTTGTAAATTATTCTTCTGAGATTGCTGAAATTAAGTTAAAGTTAGTGTAAAATAAAAGTACTTTGAAAGGAATTGAAAATGAAAGAAGATATATTAAAAAATGGACTCTTAGATAAAGCAAAAGAAGCAAGAGAGATGGCTTACGTTCCTTATTCGAAGTTTAAAGTTGGTGCGGCCCTTTTAACAGAGAACGATCATGTCATTAAAGGCTGTAACATTGAAAATGCCGCCTATGGAATGACCAACTGTGCTGAGCGTACCGCTTTATTCAAAGCTTTTTCTGACGGAATTAAAAAGTATAAGGCGCTCGTTGTTGTAGCTGATACGGAACGTCCTGTACCGCCTTGTGGTGCGTGTCGTCAAGTGATGGCTGAACTTTGTCCGCCCAATATGCCTGTATATTTAACAAATTTAAAAGGGGATATATTCAAGACTTCGGTCCAAGAATTATTGCCTGGTGCATTTACAGCGGAGGATTTACATGAGTAGTGATAATTATAAATCAGGATTTGTATCTATTATTGGTAGACCAAATGTAGGAAAATCAACATTTTTAAATAAAGTAATCGGTCAAAAAATAGCCATCATGAGTGATAAGCCGCAGACAACTAGAAACAAAATCCAAGGTGTCTATACGACCGATCACAGTCAGATCATTTTTATTGATACACCTGGAATTCATAAACCTAAACATAAGCTTGGCGATTTTATGATGAAGGTTGCTCAAAATACGTTAAATGAAGTTGACTTAATCTTGTTCATGATCAATGCGGTTGAAGGTTTAGGAAAAGGTGACCAGTTTATAATCGAGCGTTTAAAACAAACCAACCAACCGGTTTTCCTTGTTATTAATAAAATAGATCAGGTCCACCCTGATGAATTAATAGCGCTGATTGATCAATACAAAGAATTGTATAGCTTTAAAGAAATTATTCCAATATCTGCTCTTGAAGGAAATAATGTAACGACATTGCTAGAACAAATTGAAAAATATATGCCGACTGGACCGCAATATTATCCTGCTGATCAGGTGACAGACCACCCAGAGAGGTTTATAATAACTGAACTTATCCGTGAAAAAGTGTTGCATTTAACACGGGAAGAAATTCCACATTCGGTCGCAGTTGTAATGGATACATTGGAACGTCGCGGGGATGGTAATACTGTTTATATTGCGGCAACCATTATTGTTGAGCGGGACTCTCAAAAAGGGATCGTGATCGGAAAACAAGGTAAGATGCTGAAAGAAGTGGGTCGTTTGGCAAGGATAGATATAGAAGCACTATTAGGTTCTAAAGTCTTTTTAGAATTATGGGTTAAGGTTCAAAAAGATTGGCGGAACAGATTAAATCAACTAAGAGATTACGGCTTTAGAGAAGATGAGTATTAACATCATTGCAGTATTGGAATTTACAGTATTTCACTTACATTAAATGTAATCGATAGGTCAAGCTAATGTTAGGGAGTTGTAAAAAAGGCTAGTTTTTAAAAATTGAAAGGTGGGGTTTCTTGTGATAGATTTTACCTGGAAAATCTTTAGTCAAACTGGTAACTTGGAAACGTATCTTCTTATGAAAGAGATTGAACGGGAATATCAAGAAACTGCTGATATTAATTTTAATGAGCTAATCGAAACAGATTCTCCTTTATCTTGACCCATGCACCGCTATCTGAAAGCGTATTTGATCGTGGAACACTAAATAGTGGATGGTGTCAAAATTGCTAAGAAAAGTTGAAGGGATTGTCATCCGAACAATTGATTATGGCGAAACAAATAAGATTGTCAACTTGTTTACAAGAGAAATGGGCAAAATAGGTGTAATGGCACGTGGTGCCAAAAAGCCGCAAAGTAGGCTAACATCCGTTTCGCAAATGTTTATATATGGACATTTTTTAGTACAAATGGGTTCCGGTTTAGGGACCTTACAGCAAGGCGAGATCATAAATTCCTTTAGGGGACTTAGAGAGGATCTCGAAAAGTCTGCCTATTCTGCCTATATCGTCGAACTAACTGATAAATTAACAGAGGAAAAAAAGACAAATCCATTTTTATTCGAACTTCTATCTCAAACTTTAGATTATATAAATGAAGGAATGGACTTGGAAATACTAACTTATATATATGAGATGAAAATGTTAAATATTGCTGGTATTCATCCAAAACTTGATGGGTGTGTGAACTGTTCAAATACCGAAGGAAAATTCGCCTTCTCTATAAGAGAAGGCGGTTTTATATGTCATCGTTGTTTCTACATTGATCCCGATCTTATACAGATCTCACCAGCTACCCTTAAGTTACTTCGGCTTTTTTATTATTTTGATTTGCATCGTCTTGGAAAAATTTCTGTTAAAGACACAACTAAAAAAGAACTGAAAACTGTGATTTCCTCATTATACGATGAGTATTCCGGTTTAAACCTTAAATCTAAACGTTTTCTCACCCAACTAGATCGTTTTAAGCCTTAAATTGTTACATACTATTTATATGTTTTTTATTTTAAAGGAGCATATCATTACGAATCTAACTAAATTAGGCTATAATAAATATATCAATATTATAGCCCAATTATTACGTTTTTCTTTTTATTGAGTTTTTATGATGTAGGGTGGTGAGTACGATAGAACTAAGTAATCGTCAAGAAAAAATTTTGCAAATTGTCAAAGATAACGGTCCGATAACAGGAGAAAACATAGCTGATCAATTAAATTTAACTAGAGCGACACTAAGACCTGATTTAGCTATTTTAACGATGGCTGGTTATTTAGAGGCTCGTCCGCGAGTGGGTTATTTTTATACAGGAAAAACGGGATCACAATTACTAACGGAAAAAGTGAAAAAATTACAAGTTTACCAGTATCAATCCATGCCTGTTGTAGTTGATGAAGGTGTTTCAGTCTATGATGCTATATGTACAATGTTTCTAGAGGATGTTGGCACATTATTTGTAGTTGATAAGAATTCCTTGTTAGTCGGTGTACTTTCAAGAAAGGATTTATTACGCGCAAGTCTTGGACAAACGAATCTTGAGGCTATTCCTGTTAATATAATAATGACAAGAATGCCTAATATAACTTTCTGTCAAAAGGATGATTTAATTGTCGATGTAGCGGAAAAGATCATTGAAAAGCAAATTGATGCAGTTCCGGTTGTTAAAATTTCTGGAAAAGGATACGAAGTTATTGGAAGATTGACAAAAACCAATATGACAAAGATGCTATTAGATATTGCAAAAGATGAAATCATCTAGTTTAACTTTATTCAGCAGAAGTCACTCACCTTCATTGGTAAAGTGATGTCCTCAGAGGAAGTGCAAACCCAGCTGAATAAAGTTAAAGCCTCCGGCGGATGCCACAGATTTTCAGAGGTAGTTTATCGAGCAAGCTCGATAAAATCTGGGCGCAAATACGCCAAGGCGTATTTGATAAGTCAATAAATGATGGAAAGGAATGGAGGAATTTGGAAAACGCCAATGTTTATATTGTATCTGATTCGGTTGGAGAAACAGCAGAGCTCGTTGTAAAAGCAGCAGCTAGCCAGTTCTATTCATTTGGAATTAATGTAAAACGAATACCATATGTCGAAGATACTGGAACGCTAAGTGAAGTGATTTCTTTAGCAAAAGAAAATAATGCTATTATTGCTTTTACATTGGTTGTTCCAAGCATGAGAGATTTCTTAATGAAAGAAGCACTGAAGGCCGGTGTTCCAGCTGTTGATATCCTTGGTCCGATGGTTAAACAGATGCAGGAAAGCTATAACAAGAAACCACGAGAAGAGCCAGGCCTTGTGCGCCAATTAGATGAAGATTACTTTAAAAAGGTTGAAGCAATTGAATTTGCTGTAAAATATGATGACGGTAGAGATCCACGAGGGATTTTAAGAGCGGATATTGTGCTCCTTGGTGTATCAAGAACATCAAAGACACCGTTATCTCAGTATTTAGCATTAAAGCGTCTAAAGGTTGCCAATATCCCTATTGTACCTGAAGTAGAGCCGCCAGAGGAATTATTTCAAATTCCGTCTGAAAAATGTTTTGCTTTAAAAATAACACCAGATAAGTTGAATAACATCCGTAAGGAACGGTTAAAATCGCTTGGACTTAGTGATACAGCCAGTTACGCCAATATGGACCGAATAAAAGATGAGTTAACCTACTTTGATAATCTTGTTAAGAAAATTGACTGTGAAGTAATAGATGTTTCCAACAAAGCAGTAGAAGAAACGGCAAATTTAATATTAAATATTTATGCTAAAAAAATGAATTAAATCTCAAAGTGTCATGTATTCGTACAATATAGCAATTCTATTTGCTTATGGAACTTATGAATACCTGATACTATTGGGATATTTTTTTATTTTACCTCTAGAAATTCAAAGAACTTTATATTACAATAAAAAATTGTGATTAAATTAATTTTTTTGGTTTATACTTGACAATGAAAGAATAAACTATATTAGAAAGACTTACGTATAATTCCCTGATTTTTCGACAAAAATCAAAATTATAAAATAATTAATTTAAAGAAGGAATATATGAAGGGATGTAGAATAAAGAAAGATGGTGAAAGACTAGAAAAGTTTTTCATAAAAAAAATTAAGAAAAATGTCGAAATTTGAAGGAAATTTAAAAAGGAGATAGAATAAATATTATAAAGATAGAAAACATGGTGATGTTAGATGGGAAATCGTATTCCCGAGGAAACCATTGAAGAAATAAGAAATAAGGTAGACATTGTTGATGTAATTAGTGAATATATACAACTAAAAAAGCAAGGTCGAAATTATTTCGGTCTATGTCCTTTTCACGGCGAAAAAACGCCTTCTTTTTCTGTTTCCGCAGATAAACAAATATATCATTGTTTTGGTTGTGGGGCAGGAGGTAATGTTTTTTCGTTTCTAATGAATATTGAAAACTGTTCCTTTATGGAGGCTGCAGCAACTTTAGCTGAGAAAGTACATATCAATCTACCGATTCAAAATGAGGTGAGTCCTTTCTCTGAAAAATCCCCAGACTATGCTGAAATGTTTCGAGCGCACGACCTATTACAAAAATTTTACCATCACTTATTGGTAAATACAAAAGAGGGGACAGTGGCAATCGAGTATTTGCATAATAGAGGTTTTACAGAGGAAGTTATTAATAGCTTTAAAATTGGATACGCACCTAACACTTGGGATGCGGCCTCGAAGTTTTTAGAAAAAAGAGGATTTAATCTTCATGAGATGGCAAAGGCTGGTCTTATAGTAAGAAAGGAAAGCGATGGGACTTATTTTGACCGATTTCGTGATCGGATTATGTTTCCAATTTGGGATAATCAGGGCAGGACTATCGCATTTGGTGGCCGAATACTATATGAAGGCGAGCCTAAATACCTAAACAGTCCTGAAACAAAAATATTTAATAAAAGTAAAACATTATACGGTTTACATCTTGCACGACCTGAAATTCGCAAAAAGCAACAGGTAGTCCTATTTGAAGGATATGTTGATGTTATAGCAGCACATCGTGCTGGTGTTGAAAATGGAGTTGCTTCATTAGGTACGTCATTAACAGATGAACAAGCCAGCATAATACGGAGAAACGCAGAAAATGTGACGATTTGCTACGATTCAGACAATGCAGGGATAAATGCAGCCTATCGTGCGTCTAGCATTTTAACGAATGCCGGTTGTACGGTTAGAGTGGCCAAAATGCCTGATGGGTTTGATCCTGATGACTATATTCGAACATATGGCTACGAGAGTTTTCAAAATACTGTAATTGGAACAAGCCTTACATTAATGTCATTTAAAATAGAGTTTTTGCGTAGAGGGAAAAATCTCCAAGATGAAGGAGAACTTGTTGCCTATATTGAAGAGGTATTAAAAGAAATAAGTTTACTTTCCAAAGCGGTAGAAAGGGACCGATATTTAAGAGCTCTATCAGAAGAATTTTCGATTTCGCTCGATGCTTTAAAAAGTGAACAAAATCAAATATATAGAAGATTGAGAAAAAACAAGGATATTTCAGCTTTTAATCGAAATAATAATAACAACTACTCCAAAAAAATAGTGGCGAAGAAAAAACTTTTACCGGCATATTATAATGCTGAGCGTATATTATTAGCCCATATGTTAAGAAGTGAAGATATTACTATAAAAGTAAAAGAACAAATAGGATGTTCTTTTAACATAGATGTTCACAATGCGATTGCTCTTTTTGTGTATGGCTATTTTGAAGAAGGAAATACTCCTGATGTTGGTGCCATTCTACAAAGAATTGAGGACGAACAGCTTAGGAGAATTGTATCTGAACTTGCTATGTTAAATATTAATATAAATATATCCGATGAGGAACTATCAGATTACATTAAGCAGGTGTTGAATTATCCAAAATGGTTAAAAATAAAAGATATCGAAACAGAGAAGTTAGAGGCATTAAAACAACAGGATATTATTACTGCAGCACAGCTTGCAAAGAAAATCATCGAGATGAAGAAACAATTGAAATAAGTTGGAATTACTGGAAGGAGGGGAACTGATGGCTGAAAAAGGGGCTCGTTCTAAAGAAATAGAGACAGAAATCACACTTGACCAAGCGAAGGAGCAGGTCATTGCACAAGGGAAAAAAAGAGGAGTAATCACTTATGATGAAATAGCTGAGCGATTATCAGCTTTTGAGCTTGATTCAGACCAGATGGACGAATTTTATGAATACCTAGGTGAAAAAGGTATTGATATAATTGGGAAGTCAGACGATGATGATGAGGATGACGAGGATGATCCAAGTTTTAATCAGCTAGAGAAAGAAGAAGAGTTTGATTTAAATGACCTCTCCGTACCGCCAGGAATAAAGATTAATGACCCTGTTCGAATGTATTTAAAAGAGATAGGTCGTGTTGACTTATTGTCAGCAGATGAGGAAATTCAACTCGCAGAACGCATTGAAAAAGGGGATGAGGAAGCAAAACGCCGACTAGCCGAAGCAAACTTAAGACTAGTAGTAAGTATTGCGAAAAGATATGTCGGTCGCGGTATGTTATTCCTTGATCTTATTCAAGAAGGAAATATGGGACTTATTAAAGCTGTTGAGAAATTTGATTACCGTAAAGGCTTTAAGTTTAGTACCTATGCAACGTGGTGGATTCGCCAGGCTATTACACGTGCCATTGCTGACCAAGCAAGAACAATTCGTATACCAGTGCATATGGTAGAGACGATCAATAAGCTTATTCGTGTTCAAAGGCAATTATTGCAGGATCTAGGCCGTGAACCATCACCTGAAGAAATTGGGGAAGAGATGGATCTAACTCCTGAAAAGGTTCGTGAAATTCTTAAAATTGCACAAGAGCCTGTGTCATTAGAAACACCAATCGGTGAAGAGGATGATTCGCATTTAGGTGATTTTATTGAAGACCAAGAAGCAACTTCTCCATCTGATGCTGCTGCCTATGAGCTTCTTAAAGAACAACTTGAGGACGTCTTAGACACGTTAACGGATCGTGAAGAAAATGTTTTACGCTTGCGCTTCGGATTAGATGATGGCAGAACACGGACACTTGAAGAGGTAGGAAAAGTGTTTGGTGTAACCCGTGAACGTATTCGTCAAATTGAAGCAAAAGCGTTACGTAAGCTTCGTCACCCAAGCAGAAGTAAACGTCTTAAAGATTTTCTTGAATAATGCACTTATAATAGTTTACTTCATGTATAATGAAGTAAACTATTTTTGTACTTTTTTTGAGGTGGCCAAGCATGGATGAAGCAAGAAAAAATATTGTTCTTAGAGAAATTAAATATTGGAAAGAACATCGGCTATTACCTGAACATTACTGTGATTTTCCAATAACTTTATATACAGAAGGTTCAGAAACAGGTCAGGAAGTTTCAGGAAAAAATTCATTTTCGTATAAGAACCTTATTTTTCAACTAATGAATGTTTTTATTATTTCATTGCTTATGTTGACGTTTGTTGTAATATATTTTACTGAACTATCTATCGATTTGCAAATTGGCCTATTTATTATTTCTGTTATTATATCTTTGAGTGGTGCTATTTTCTTTTATAAGAAAAACCATTCGTTTTTTTTTCATATTGCACTTATAACTGGTATATTGATTCTATTTTTAGGTTCGGTACATATTGTTTCTAGCCTTTTTACGGGTACGCAAATCGGGTTAATATTGATGATCTTACTCAATTGTATATTTTGGGTGTTCCTTGGTTTCAGGATGAGATTAAAATATTTAACGATATCCGGAATTGCCGGAGCACTTCTTTTGGTTACCTATACTTTTATCTTGTGAAAATCAGAAATTTCAGCACAATATACTAACTTTCGTATAAAAATAGAATTTTTTTGCGAAACTTAACAGAACCCCTTTCACTAAACAGTTATTTAAAGTAAAATATATAGTGTTGTAATAGAATAGGTAAAAAAATTGGACTACATACATAAGGAGGAATTGAAATGAATCGAAATCCATTAATGCCATTAGCAGCAATTGCGATTCTTGGTATCGTTTTAATGGTCGTTGTTTCTTATTGGGGACTAAACAATGCTGACAAAATGTTAGCAGCTCAAGATGCAAAAGGACAAGCTACTGAGCAAGCAGCGCCAGCAGCAGACGATCCAGAAGGATTAGTAAAAGCAAGCTGTGTTTCATGTCATGGTCAAAACCTTGAAGGTGCGGTTGGACCTGCGTTAGCAGACGTTGGAAGCAGACTTTCAGCTGATGAAATTAACAATATTATTATTAACGGAGGAGCTACAATGCCTCCAGGTCTTGTTGATGCTGAAAAAGCTAAAACAATTGCTGCATGGTTAGCGGAAAAGAAATAGTTATCATTTAAATGAATTCAAAAGCTTTCTATCTAATGGTAGAAAGCTTTTTTCGATTTATGATATGATTTAGGAAAATATTGAAAGGTTTTTGGTGATTATTGTGAACGAACTTGCGCTATCGGATAGACTAAGGGCGGTTGCTCTTGAAATTCCTATTGGTTCAAAAATAGCTGATATTGGCTCAGACCACGCCTATCTTCCCTGCTATGCTGCACTCAATGGTCTGATAAGTTATGCTGTTGCAGGTGAAGTAAATGAGGGACCTTTTCAATCAGCTAAAAATCAGGTCGAAAAATTAAATTTGAATGATCGTATAAAGGTTAGAAAAGGAAATGGTTTAGAAGTGATTGAGAGAGATGAGGTAAACATCATCACCATTGCTGGTATGGGTGGTCCTTTAATCAGTGAAATTTTAGAAGCAGGGAAAGATAAATTAAATGGAATCGAACGTCTGATTTTACAACCGAATATTGGAGCAAAAAGCATCAGGGTTTGGCTCTTAGAAAATGGTTGGGAGTTAATGAAGGAGCATATTTTAGAAGAAGATGAGAAGATCTATGAAGTATTAGTGGCTGAAAGAGGCACCCCACTGAAACCCTATAATGAAAATAAAAATCAATCCGGCTTATTACTTGGCCCTTTTTTGATGAAGGAAAAGAATGAAGCATTCCGGAAAAAGTGGAGGCATGAGCTTCTAAAGTGGAAAAAGATTATTGAGCAAATTGATCAAAGAGCCCAAAATGAAGACACAGTGGAAAAAAGAAAAGACCTAATGAACAAGGTACAAATGGTTGAGGAGGTATTGAACGATGAAATTTCCTAACGGACAGGAAGTAATTCAAGTATTTGAAACACTGGCACCAAAATCACTAGCAATGGATGGAGACAAAATTGGATTACAAATAGGAACCCTTCGAAAACCAATCAAAAAAATTATGATCACACTTGATGTACTAGAAGATGTTGTTGATGAAGCCATAAGTAAACAAGTGGATTTAATCATAGCTCATCACCCTGTCATCTACAATCCATTAAAAACCGTTATTACCGATAATCCTTCTGGGCGTATCGTTGAAAAATGTTTAAAACATGATATTACAGTTTATGCTGCTCATACTAATCTCGATGTTGCGATTGGGGGCGTAAACGATCTTTTAACCGAGGCTCTAGAGCTTGAAAATACCGAGGTGTTAGTGCCTACATATGAAGATCAATTAAAGAAGTTGGCAGTCTATGTCCCGGAAGATCATGCTGAAAAAGTGAGAAATGCACTAGGAAGCGCTGGGGCAGGACATATTGGCAACTATAGTCATTGTACATTTAATTCAACGGGTACGGGAACATTTCTGCCCAATGAGGAAGCAAATCCATTTATCGGAAAACAAGGCAAGCTAGAGCATGTGGCGGAAATAAAAATTGAATCAATTTTTCCAAAATCAATTCAAAATAAGGTCATTAACGCTTTGTTAAAGGCTCACCCATATGAAGAGCCTGCTTATGATATCTATCCGTTAGAAAATAAAGGACTATCACTTGGGTTGGGGCGTATCGGGATTCTGAAAAAGGAAATGACACTAAAGGAATTTGCAGAGCATGTTAAAACCTCTTTGGATGTTTCTGGTGTACGTGTCGTTGGCGATTTGAATTCAACAGTTCGAAAGGTTGCTGTTTTAGGCGGAGACGGTGGTAAGTTTTGGCCGAAGGCGAAATTTAAAGGTGCTGACGTCTTTGTTACTGGTGATATCTATTATCATGTTGCCCATGATGCGGTGATGGATGGGCTTAATATGGTTGATCCAGGCCATAATGTCGAGAAGGTCATGAAGCAGGGAGTTAAGCAGTATTTGCGCTCATTTCTTGACGAGAAGAAATATGATACATCGGTCATTACTTCACAAATTCATACCGATCCATTTCAATTTTTATAAAAGTAAAAGAGGCCGATCCCAAAGATCAGCCTCTAATTTATTGACGTTTTATTTTTGGCAAAATTTTATCTAATGTTACTTTCCGTTCAATACTCCATGTAGATTCATCATTTGGATCAAATTGCTCTAAATAGGCAATAACCTCTTTTGTAATCGGTGTCGGTGTTGACGCACCTGCTGTAACAGCAACCTTATTAATATTTTTTAACCAATTAACATCGATTTCAGTGACATCTGCAACTCGATACGCAGTAGTTCCTGCTATCTCTTCTGATACTTGAGCTAATCGGTTTGAGTTATTGCTTCTTGGATCACCTACAACGATCAAAAGATCAGCCTCATTTGCTTGTTCAGCAACCGCTTCTTGGCGCATTTGGGTGGCCATACAAATCTCATTATGAATTTCGGCATGGGGATACTTTTCTTTTACCTGTTTCATAACATCAGCAACGTCCCATTGACTCATAGTTGTTTGATTTGTAACGACAATCTTGTCAGAGTTCAGTTGTAGCTTTTCAATATCGTCATCATTTTCAATTAGATGGACGATTTCAGGAGCAACACCAACTGCACCCTCTGGTTCCGGGTGTCCTTTTTTACCGATATAAATGACTTGATATCCTTTATCTTTTGAACTGCGGATTAGGTCATGTGTTCTAGTAACATCAGGGCAAGTAGCGTCCAGTACGGTTAAGCCGCGGTCTCTAGCAATTTGGATAACTTCAGGAGAAGTACCATGTGCGGTGAAGATAACGGTTCCTTCCTTTATCTCATCTAGAAGTTCTTTACGGGTTTTCCCTTTTATATCTAAAGTTTTAATATTTTCTTGCTCAAATGCTTCGGTAACATGTTGATTATGAACGATCATTCCCAATATATATATAGGTCTAGGTAAACTTTTATCTAGTGCAGCATTTTGGGCAATTACCATTGCGTCAACAACGCCATGACAATAACCCCTTGGTGCAATTTTTAAGACTTTCATCCTTGACCCCTCCCCTCTCTGTCTAGCTCCAGCTCCCAGCGACTAGTAAACTTCGCCCACCTCCCTACGATAAGTCAACATCGATTCGTTACACTCACCGTGTTTCCTTTATCTCAGTCGATGTGCTCCAGTTTATACGTCGCTAAACGGTCGCTTCCGCTTTTCTAATTATATGATAGAAGTAGGGGAATTACAAAGGAAACTCCTAGATATACAGCTTTGGTTTTGAAGGTTTAACGGTTGTTTCAATCGGTTGAACTACCTTAATGTTGTCGAAATCAGGTATTTCATTTTCTTCTTTATCATCGCTCACAAAATCTTCCAGGTTAGTTTCATCTTTTGAAGTTGTTTCATCTTTTGAAGTTGTTTCATTTTCTGATGTAGTATCTTCTTCAGTTTCAGTTGAATCATCGGAGCTATTTAGTGCTCTCATCATCTTAAACATTGCTGGCATATTCTTAATAAAAGGGCCGTATTGTTGGACCATTGGTCCGACTTGTTGGGCTATCCCCATGACCCTCTGTACATTATTTAACATTCCAGGAATTCCGCCGGAAGTAAAATTTCCCATGAGGCCTGATAACCCTGTTCCCCCTCCTCCATTCATTAGCTGTCCGCCAACTGCAGGGTTAAAGCCCTGGCTAAATGCACCTGGCAAACCGCCCCCGCCGGGAAAGGCTCCGCCGCCTGGGAAGGCGCCACCCCTTGGAATACCCCCGAAATTAGTGGGAGTATTCCCTCTTCCTAAAAGCTTTGATAGTAAGCCGCCAAGTCCCCTTGATTGTTGCATTCCCTGTTGCATCTGTTGCATAGGAAAACGAGAGATTGGTGGCATCATGGGACGTTGCATCGGGAATTGCGGTGGAAAATTACCTGGTCTAAAAGGCTGCATTTTATTCCTCCTTTCTAAGTTAAAACCGTAAAATATATCTCATTGTTAAAATATGCTGTTTTTTGACCAAGGTGTTAATCATTAGAAAGAATGGGTGTTTAACTATCGTTAGCTATTTTTTGCAGTTTATCTTATACTGATAAGATAGATATAACTTTTGGTTGATATCAGTATAAGAAAGGACATCAACTTCCGCCATTTTGGGCGGTAAGTCGTGTCTTTCTAATACTAATACGACGACACGAAAATAATAGAATTTAGGGGATATACAATGGAAAATTCATTTAAAAGGTTTGATCTAAAACCGTTTCTTTTAGAGGCTTTAAGAAATATTGGTTTCCAAGAACCGACTGAAATTCAAGAAAGAATAATACCGACAATAAAAAAAGGTGAAAGTGCAATTGGGCAATCACAAACAGGAACCGGAAAAACACATGCGTATTTGTTGCCTGTAGTTGATAGTATTAACACGAAAAAGGAAGCTGTCCAAGCTGTAATTACCGCACCGACAAGAGAGTTGGCTGCTCAAATATACGAAGAACTAAACAAACTAACTAAGTATTGTTCCGAAGATGAAAGAATTACCTCAAAGCTTTTTATTGGTGGTACGGACAAGCTACGTACGATAGAAAAATTAAAAGCACAGCCACATATTGTTGTTGGCACACCTGGACGCATTAACGACCTTGTAAAGGACCAGGCCTTATTGGTTCACACAACAAATATGCTTGTCGTTGATGAGGCCGATCTAATGCTGGATATGGGTTTTATTAATGATGTTGATCAAATTGCTGGAAAGATGAATCAAGATTTACAAATACTGGTGTTTTCAGCAACGATTCCGGAAAAGCTAAAACCATTTTTGAAAAAGTATTTAGAAAACCCAACATTCACACATGTAGCTCCAAAACAAATTACAGCTGAAAAAATAGAGCATTTATTAATCCCGTTACGTCACCGTAATAAAATCGAAGTTATTTATGAAATTGCTAATCAATTTAATCCTTATTTAGCACTTATTTTTACAAATACTAAAAAAATGGCTGATGAGGTTGCAGATGGGTTAATTGAAAAAGGACTAAAGGTAGGTCGCATTCATGGTGATTTAGCACCAAGAGAACGAAAAAAGATGATGAAGCAAATCAAAGACTTGGAGTATCAATACATTGTTGCTACAGATCTAGCCGCTAGGGGCATTGATATTGAAGGTGTAAGTCATGTCATTAACTTTGAATTACCTTCTGATTTAGATTTCTACATTCATCGTGTCGGTCGAACTGCAAGAGCTGGTTATTCTGGAATAGCAGCTTCTATTTATGGATTAAGCGATCAGGATGCTCTAAATCGACTTGAAAAAATGGGCATTGAGTTTAAGCATGTAGATTTACGTGATAATGAATGGGTTGATTTAGGAGCCAGGGATAAAAGAAAAGAAAGAAAAAATAACGCACCACAGGCTGAGCCGGAAAAGCGTGCACACAAAGCAATAAGGAAGCCTAAAACGGTAAAGCCAGGCTATAAAAAGAAAAGACAGCAGGAAATAGATAAATTTATTAAGAAAGAAAAAAGAAAAATTCGTAATAAAAAATAAAGGGAGAAGAATTATGTTGAAAATTGGTTCACATGTTTCAATGAATGGGAAAAAAATGCTATTAGGAGCTAGTGAGGAAGCTGTTTCCTATGGGGCAAATACATTTATGGTGTATACGGGTGCACCACAAAATACACGAAGAAAACCGATCGAAGAATTAAATATAGAAGCTGGTCTTGAACATATGAAACAAAATGGGATTGAGGAAATTGTCGTTCATGCACCCTATATTATTAATATTGGTAATACTGAAAACCCTGCAACATTCGAGCTTGGAGTAAGATTTCTTGGCTCCGAAATTGAACGTACAGCAGCAATTGGATCTAGACAAATTGTTTTACATCCTGGTGCACATGTTGGCGCTGGACCCGAAAAAGGAATTCAGAAAATTATTGAAGGTCTAAATGAAGTGTTGACTAAAGAACAAAATGTTCAAATTGCCTTGGAGACAATGGCTGGAAAGGGCTCTGAATGTGGCCGTTCCTTTGAAGAACTTGCAGAAATTATTGCGGGTGTAACACATAATGATAAGCTATCTGTATGCTTTGATACATGTCATACGCATGATGCGGGCTATGATATCGTTCACGACTTTGACGGAGTTTTAGAAGAATTTGACCGGATCATCGGCATTGACCGAATTAAAGTTCTTCATGTAAATGATAGCAAAAATGAACGAGGGGCTCGGAAGGACCGACATGAAAACATTGGCTTTGGGAAGATTGGCTTCGATGCATTAAATTATGTTATTCATCACCCACAGCTCGAACAAATCCCTAAAATCCTAGAAACTCCGTATGTAGGAGAAGATAAAAAGAATCAAAAACCACCTTATCGCTTTGAAATAGCCATGTTAAAAGAGAAGACTTTTGATGATGGATTGTTAGAAAAAATTATGAATCAGTAAATAATAAGAGGCTGATATTAAAAGCAGCCTCTTATTTATTTTTAAATTGTCTTAAAAGTTCATTGGCTTTTTTTGCTAAATTTAAATTGACCTCTTTACCAATTTTTTTTATAATGTTGCGATGTTGTTCATCATTATTAATGCTAATATTTTTTTCTGCCTTGAGTATAGTAATAATTTTGGCTGCTTCTGCTTGGGATAAAGCAACATTATAATTTTGCGCATGATTTAATAACTCATCGATAGTGATCGTTTTTAATTTTTGATTAATAAACTGTTGTACGAAAGGATTCATTCTTATAACTCCCCCCACTTTTGATCTACCATTAATAACATTATATGAATAATAAACTAAGGTGTTCTAGCCATTATTGATAAAGATTGACAATAATGAATCCTTCATAATTGGACCATACTATTAATGCTCCTCAATTAATGAAAGTGAGGGATCCAAGGTGGCAGATCAAAATTTTAACGAATCAAATAAGGAAAATCAGGCTGTATTAGACGATTCCCAAGGGATATCGTATGAAAATTATGAGAATAACTTTGCTGATATCCCACAAGTTGAAAATAATACTTCAAGTGATTATGACTTAAGAGATCGAAATGACTGGGCGACAACAGAAGCTGACTTTTCTGAAGAAACGGCGGCTGAGGTTGCACCTGGTGTAGGGTATTTAGGTAGAGCTGATGATACTGACAGGCCGCGTACCTTTGATAGACCGACGGAAGAGGGCACTGGCGGTAGAGTAATGGGAGCAATCGCTTTAGCGTTGTCAATATTATCCCTATTCTATTCACCGGTACTATTTGGTGCTGCAGGTATAATCGTTGGATTTATTGCACGTCGAAGAGGAGCAAATGGATTAGGAAATTGGGCTATGGGTATTGGAGTTGTATCCTTAATTATTGGATTATTTATAGCACCATTCTTTTATTAGACCATCATTAAAAGTCATGAAAAAGGAGCTACCAATTTTGGTAAGCTCCTCTTTCTTTTATGAATTTTGTTTTTGGAAATGCTCTTCCGCTAATAGGTCGACTTCTTTCTTTAATTCTTCAACAAGTTTGTCTTCAGGTACTTTCCGAACAATCTCTCCGTGACGGAATAATAATCCTTCGCCGCGAGCACCGGCAATTCCGATATCAGCTTCACGAGCTTCCCCAGGTCCATTAACAGCACATCCAAGCACAGCTACTTTAATTGGAGCCTTAATTTTTGATATATATTCTTCAATTTCATTCGCAATACTAATTAAATCAATTTCAATCCGACCACAAGTTGGGCAGGAAATAAGCGTTGCCGCATTGGCAGCCAGCCCGAATGTTTTAAGAAGCTCTCTGGCTACTTTTACTTCCTCTACAGGATCAGCACTTAATGATATTCGAATCGTGTTTCCGATTCCTTTACTAAGAATAGCTCCTAATCCAGCTGCACTTTTTACGGTACCAGCAAAAAGTGTTCCTGATTCAGTAATACCTAAATGCAACGGATAGTCAAAGGCTTTTGCTGCCTTTTCATAAGCCTCAATGGCAAGATTTACATCAGACGCTTTTAGAGAAACGATAATATTGTGAAAATCCAGGTCTTCTAGTATTTGAATATGGTGTAGAGCACTTTCAACCATACCATCTGCTGTAGGATAGCCGTATTTATCCAAAATTCGTTTTTCTAATGAACCGGCATTTACACCGATACGGATTGGAACGCCTTTTTCTTTAGCAGCTTTAACAACAGCTTCAACTTTTTCACGCTTTCCGATATTTCCAGGATTGATTCTTATTTTGTCTGCGCCGCCTTCAATCGCTTTTAATGCAAGGCGGTAATCAAAGTGTATATCTACTACAAGCGGGATATTAATTCGCTTTTTAATTTCAGCAATTGCATTTGCTGCTCTTTCATCCGGACAAGCAACACGAACAATTTGACAGCCTGCCTCTTCTAATCGATTTATTTGTGCAACCGTTGCATCAACATCGTGTGTTTTAGTTGTAGTCATACTTTGAATAACCACTTCATTATTTCCGCCAATCGTTAAATTCCCTACTTTTATTGGGCGGGTTTTTGTACGATGTGTTATTTCACTCATGCGAAAAACGCTCCTTCATAATGGTATACTTGTCTATTGTATCAATGTATCCAAAAAAATGACAACCTTTTTAATCAAGTTAAGAGGAGCATTATTGTTTTTCTGTATAAACTGGAAATTTATAAACTTTTCCAATTTGAATCATTTCCGGCTCTGTCTTAGGATTCAAAACCTGAAAGTCAGTTATTAATTGTGAAATGGAAACAGGTAGTGATCCTCCTTGGATTTGTTCAACGATGGACAGTACAGTTTGACCAGCAGCTACTTTTACCTCTTGATAATATAACTCTTCTTCTTTTCCTGTGTTTACACTCATTTGTTGTTTTTGTTCAGTTTTCTCTTCTTTAATTACTTTTGTTGAAGTATTTTCACTTTGTTTACTTTCTTTATTTTGTAGTAAAACGATGGAGGTTGGTTTACTTAAAACACCAGCACTTAAATCATAATAAATAACGTAGGTAATAAACAATACAATCAAAGTAAGAAGTAATTTTCTCATAATATTCACCATCTTAATCGTTTTACTACACTTTATGCTTGTCTTTTTAAAATATGATAGTTTTATACGGAAATTTTCGGTGAATCTAGTAATTTTATTGATTCTTTTACTTTTACATCTTTAATAGCGATAAGCTTGTCTTTTTTCTTTTTATTATTTGTCAAAGTGGTAGCTCCTTTTATAAAAATAGAATTATTATGTAATATAAATTTGCCAAAAAAATAGCCGCCTATTCAGGCAGCTGATCATCATTACTTGGAGCTTTTACTTTGGGGATTTCTTTAATTATTAAATATAAAACAATGACCGCGGTCGCCCAGTATAGTAAAAAGGCTAGAGGGATCGTAATTTTTAACGCATCGGTGATTGCAAAAAAGAGAGTTGGTATTGTTACCGCATAGGCAGATAGAATCCATAGATTTTGATAGCGTAGCTTTCTGTTCATTTGCTTTGTCACTATTAATCCTATTAAAGCTAAAAACGAGATGCCGATAAATTTTAGACTAGATTGGAATAAATAAATGAATATAAAAAGAATAGGTAAAATAACTAATACAATGTCATCTAACTTATCAGTAAAACCCACAATAGTATCTTTGGTTAAAGTTATATCTCCAAATGATGAATAGGGAAAACGCTGGGATTCAGTCTCATTCACGAATACGGCTTCTTTCTTTAATAAAGCTATTGCATTAGGATGCTTTAAAACATCACTCCCTGTGACTTCCCCAGTTGTATCAAAAATAAAGGTAAAGCCACTTTCAATGTCTTCCTTTATCATTGGAGAATTAAGTTCTGATGTTAGAATGCCGTTTTTAAGTTCAAAATTTGGTAAGTCATTTATCATCTTTGAATTTGTAATGGATGCCCAATTCAGAAAGTCCATCCCAAGTGAAATACTTGTTATTAAAGTGGAAATGAACATTAACAAAAACACATATCCAATTGTCTTTCCTATTCCTTGAAAACGAAAAAGTGCAACATCTTTAGGAGAATAGAGGCTTTTTCCAAATTGTTTAAATATATTCATTTTCATAGATACACTTCCCTTCATGGCATATATTACCTATCTATTCAAAAAGATACAAGTAAAATTATTATTGAGTTTTTATCTTCAAAATGTTATATTATTTTAGCAGTCGCTATTCGTAGATTCCATATTAACTTGTGTTTCAAAAAGAGTTGACATAATTAAGTTTGTTTGATATATTAAAAAATGTCGCTAAACAACATTCCACAGTAGCTCAGTGGTAGAGCTATCGGCTGTTAACCGATCGGTCGCAGGTTCGAATCCTGCCTGTGGAGCCATTATATTATGGCGGTGTAGCTCAGCTGGCTAGAGCGTACGGTTCATACCCGTAAGGTCGGGGGTTCGATCCCCTCCGCCGCTATTTTTAACTTCCATAGTCATGGCGGCTGTGGCGAAGTGGTTAACGCACCGGATTGTGGCTCCGGCACTCGTGGGTTCGATCCCCATCAGTCGCCCCATATATTTTATATAATGGACCCTTAGCTCAGCTGGTTAGAGCTATCGGCTCATAACCGATCGGTCGCAGGTTCGAGTCCTGCAGGGTCCACCATTTTTATATAATTGCATTGCGGAGGAATACCCAAGTCCGGCTGAAGGGATCGGTCTTGAAAACCGACAGGCGGG
>JAENZK010000029.1 GCA_016841285.1 Guptibacillus hwajinpoensis
TCAACCGATTCTATTTTTGTACTTTAATCAAGTTTAACTTTGTTATGGTTTAAAGTATAAGAAAAAGGGACTTTAAGTCATCCCTTTAGGGACATCGCAATTTGCCATTATGGGCAAATTACGTGTTTTTTTTAATCCATATTATCACAGAAAATGAGGCGATGGTATTAATATCGCCTCATTTTCTAATTTCTATTTATTTTTACCAATTATCTTCTTCGTCATCTATATCATCTCTGAATGGTGTTTGAAATTGCCCAAACGGAAATTCCGGTGGTGTTAATGCCCCTTGTGGTACTTGAGCTTCTGTACCTGAAAGTCCAGCCTGTGGGACCCCAAATCCTGGCGGCAGACCTCCATAGCCTACTGCTGGCACTCCGCTATAGCCTACTGGCCCACCTCCATAGCCTGCTGTTGGTACTCCTCCATAGCTTGCTGGCGTCATGCCTCCGAAGCCTACTGCTGGTATACCCCCATAGCTTGCTGGCGTCATGCCTCCAAATCCGGTTGCTGGTGCTCCTCCATAACCTGTTGTCGGGATGCCACCGTAGCCTGCAGCTGGTACTCCATAACCCGCTGGCATGCCTCCGTAACCCGCAGTTGGTACTCCTCCATAACCCGCTGGCATGCCTCCGTAACCCGCAGTTGGTACTCCATATCCTGCTGGCATGCTTCCGTAGCCGGTAGCTGGTACTCCATAACCCGCTGGCATGCCTCCGTAACCCGCAGTTGGTACTCCATACCCTGCCGGCATACCTCCAAAGGCAGGTGGGTCCATATTAGGTCCACCACAACCACAATCTCCACCTGCAGCCGTCATTTGACCAACCGGTGCTACTGGTACACTCGTTGTTGAAAGACCTGGATACATTTGTTCTAAACCATCATCCTCATCATTAAACACCGCTGGGCTAACAGCCGTTGGTTGAGTTGGAAAAGCTGCCGGCTGCATGACTGGTTGCATTACAGGCTGCATCATCGGCTGCATACCATATGGAACAGCAACTGGAGGACATGGGAAGGGTGGACATGGCATTGGTTGATATCCACACGGTAATCCAGAACCTGGCATTAAACCAGTCATAGGTACACATGGATACACCTCCGGTGCTTGTGGCATCGGTTGAGCCGGCATTGTTGGTGGTGCTACCGGTTCTTCTTTTACACCCGCAACAACTTCAGGCATTTCCTTTACTGGAGCCTCTTTAATTGGAATATTAAACGTATAATTATACATATTTTGTTCAATATTATAATCAATTTCAGTTTCCTCAACAGGCATTTGTGGTATTGGCGGCAATACAATTGGTTTCTCTTTTATAACCTGAGGAACAGGCATTTCCTTTGGTACAACTGGTGTCGGAATAAACTGTTGGGGCATCTCCTTTGGCGGCATTTGTACTGGTGACACTTGTTTTGGCATTTCCTTAGGTGCAAGCTGTGATAAAGACATTTCTTCTTTTGGATATGGATTTCCTTGCTTTTTAACTGGTACACTACCTGTAGGGATCTTTATTTTCATACCAGGCATTATCATATCAGGATTGCTGAGCTGTGTATTTACTTGTTTCAACTCGTTAAAATCTACGCCATATTTTTGTGCGATTTTCCAAAGAGTATCGCCTTT
Organism: Guptibacillus hwajinpoensis; assembly: GCA_016841285.1. Taxonomy (GTDB): domain Bacteria; phylum Bacillota; class Bacilli; order Bacillales; family Bacillaceae_J; genus Schinkia. The sequence goes on from JAENZK010000029.1 coordinate 1,628, forward strand.
TTGTACGATATGAATTTTCACGGTGCATAAACCTCCTCTAAAAAAGTCTTTACTATTATATGGGCACATTGGTAAATTGCTACTTATATTTATCTTCTTTCGTAACAACTTATGCTGAAAAAAATAATTTTATGTTATATTGAAGACACATAGAAAAAAGGCGGACACAAATGTGTCCCGCCTTTACATAATTTATCGAATACTTAACATTTTATCTAATGCTAACAGTGCATCTTTTGCAATTTCTTTATCTACAGATATTTGATTAAATTGTTCCTTTTGTTCAATCGTTTCCAATGCCCATAATAGATGAGGTAAATCAATCCGATTCATTGTCATACATGGACACATATTCGGATTCAGTGACATAATTTCTTTATCTGGATACTGAGCTATAATTCTTTTCACAAGGTTCATTTCTGTCCCAATTGCCCATTTACTTCCGGCAGGAGCTTTTTGGATTGTTTCAATGATATAACTTGTTGAACCATTATAGTCAGATTCTTTAACAACCTCATGGCTGCATTCTGGGTGGACAAGAATATTCATATCCGGCTTTGTACTGCGAATTTCTTCAACATTTTCTACTGTAAAGCTTTCATGTACGGAACAATGCCCCTTCCACAAAATAACTTTTACATTTTCGAGGTTGCCGTCATATTCAAACTTGTCATGAATTGGATCCCAAACCGCCATTTGCTCTAACGGAATTCCTAAATCAACACATGTGTTACGACCTAAATGCTGATCTGGTAGGAATAATAGGCGCTCTTTTTGTGTAAAGGCCCACTGTATCATTTCTTTCGCATTTGAAGAGGTTACGGTTGCACCGCCATTTTGACCACAAAATGCTTTAATCGCCGCTGTTGAGTTGATATAAGTAACCGGTAGTACTGTATCCCCAAATGTTTCTTGGATCACCTTCCAGGCTCTTTCAGTTTGCTCCATGTCAGCCATGTCGGCCATTGAACAACCTGCTCTCATATCGGGTAAAATAACAATTTGATCGTCCCTTGTTAACATGTCTGCCGTTTCAGCCATAAAGTGAACGCCACAAAACACGATATATTCAGCCTTATCATTTTCAGCCGCCAATTGTGCTAAGCGTAATGAATCACCTGTTGCATCAGCAAATTGAACAACTTCATCCTTTTGGTAGTGGTGACAAGGAAGGAATAATTTTTCACCAAACTTTTCCTTAATTTCACGGACACGATTTTCCATTTCCTCAACATTCATATTTTTATAGCGTTCAGGTATCGTTACGTTATTTTTAGCTGATAATACATCTAAAATTCCCATTATTTCACTCCCCCTTCAAGATTAAAGCTTATATCCAACGCGATTACAGAATGTGTTAGCATTCCCAATGAAATATAATCAACCTTTGTATCTCGATAAGACCCAATTGTCTCGAGTGTAATGCCACCGGAGATTTCTGTTACGATCCCCTCTGGTACAAGCTTCACATACTCAGAAACTTCTTCAGGTGAGCGATTATCAAACATAATGACATCTGCACCCGCTTCTACAGCTTCTAACACCTGTTCCTTGGACTCTGTTTCAACTTCAATTTTAACCATATGTCCAGCTTGCCCTCGCACCTTTGAAACGGCTTCCTTAATCCCACCCGCAAATGTAATGTGGTTATCCTTGATCATGACACCATCATATAAACCAAATCGATGATTATAGCCACCGCCACAGCGAACAGCATATTTATCAAACATACGTAAGCCCGGCATTGTTTTTCGTGTATCACAAATTCTTGTATGATCACTATTAAGAGCTCTAACCGCCTCACTAGTGGCTGTTGCTATACCACTCATCCGTTGCATAAGGTTCAAAATAACACGCTCAGCACTTAATAAGTAAGCAACTGGTCCTTTAACTGATGCGATTACGTCTCCTTTTTTAACAAACTCTCCATCTTGCTTATATAAGGTTACTTCAATCGATGGATCAAAAAGGGCGTATGCCTCCTTGAAAATATCCACACCTGCTAAAACACCGTCTTTTTTAACTAGAAAATTCCCTTTTGATACTTCGTCTAACGGGAATATATACTCACTTGTTAAATCTAATTCTCCTAAATCCTCTATATAAAATTCTTGTAATTGTTTACGCAGTTTTATCTTGTTCATTTTTGAGCAAACCTCACATTTTAAAATTTAGTTATTTTGTTTGTTAGGCACTATGAGCAGGAACATGGCAATTGCGAACAATTTTTTTCTTTGTCCAATTGGCTTCTTCTTCTGGAAAATCGGAACGGTAATGTCCCCCTCGACTTTCTTCTCTCAATAAAGCAGAGGTTGTAATTAGCCATGCTGCTTGAAGCATATTATAAATGCCGATTTGTTCATGTGTTAAAGCTTCTGAATCAAAATTTGTATTATCGATTGGCAAATACTGTTCTAACCATTCTCTTGCTGTCTGTAAGCCGGTTTCATCACGAACAATGCCTACATATTTCATCATAACGGCCTTTATTTCTTCTTTTTCAGGCAGTTGAAGTTCATTAATCCTTCTAACATCAGATAGGATTGACGGAATTTCAAAGTCATCTGGGTGTTCAAAAGCAAGGTGAGCGGCTAATTCATTTGCAAATACAATTCCTTCAAGCAACGAATTACTTGCTAGCCGGTTGGCACCGTGTACACCGGTACAGGCCACTTCACCAATCGCATATAAATGCTCTACTGATGTTTGTCCTTGTTTATTAACTTCAACGCCACCCATATGAAAATGAGCACCTGGAACAACGGGAATTTTCCCTAATGTTAAATCTATTCCATTTTCTTCACATAGCTCCGTGATTGTTGGAAAGCGTTTTTTAAATTCTTTTATCATTGAAATATCTAAAAATATTTGTTCTCCATTTAAAACAGCACGGTTAATTTCTCTAGATACGACATCTCTTGGAGCAAGATCCTCTTGTGGGTGAATTCCCCGCATTAAACGGTTCCCCCCCTTTGTAACAAGGACTGCACCTTCTCCTCGGACAGCCTCGGAAATTAATCCTTTTACTTCTCCTTTTATATAAAGTAATGTTGGATGGAATTGAACAAACTCCAAATCTACTAAATTCGCTCCGGCACGGTAGGCTAACGATATTCCATCACCGGTCACTGTTGGATCATTTGATGTAAATGAATATAAGCCACCACTGCCGCCTGCTGCCAGAATAGTGTACATTGAATATATCGTTTCAGTCTTTCCAGAATTTGTTTTCACTTTTACACCAAAGCAATGATTCTCTTTCACTAATAAATCAACAACTAACATATCTTCAATTATTTTTACTTTTGAATTGGTACGAAGGCGATTTAGCAAAAAGTCAACAAGTGCCTTACCGGTTGCATCACCGCCGGCATGGAGAATCCTCCTCATGCCATGTGCACCTTCTTGTCCAAGAACAAGATGCCCGCTTGCATCTTTATCAAAGGACATTCCTTTTTCAATCAAGCCACGAAGCAATTCTGGCCCTCTTTGTACTAGAGTTTCAACGGCCTCTTCGTCATTGTGGAAATTCCCGGCAACCATTGTATCAGAAAAATGATTTGACCAATGATCATTGCGTGATAGTGCAACCGCAACACCACCTTGCGCCCGACTTGAATTGCTATTTTCCTTTTTTGACTTTGTGATAACAATCACATTCTTATGATAACTTAAACGATCTGCCGCTATTAACGCAGCGATGCCACTTCCAATAATGACAACATCTGCGATATGTTTTCTAGTCATTATCTGGAACCCCCACATTCTACCATTTAGATTTAGTCTTTCATGCAATTTAAGTTTAAATTTTAGTTAAATAAAGATCAAATACGACTTGGCGTATTTGCTGCCCAGATTTTTTCGAGCTTGCTCGAAAAACTACATTTGAGAATCTGAGGCATCCGCCGGAGGCTTTAACTTTATTCAGCGTTTTTTTGCTGAATAAAGTTAAACTGTCTTGACACCTATATTTACACATAATTAAACTAATGACAAGAGTTTTTTTATGGTATTGTCACAATTCTGACAAATTATACAAAAGATTACATTAGTAGACAGTTTATCTCAACTAATGAAAATCGGTTAGGAGAGGACTCAATGATTTATTTAGATTATGCAGCAACTACACCTATGAGCGAAAAAGCGCTAGATGTATATAGTCAAGTGGCTACTAAATATTACGGCAATTCTAGCAGCCTCCATGATATCGGCTCAACCGCACAAACTATTTTAGAAGAATCAAGAAAAACGATAGCCCGTTTTCTTAATGGAGAGGAAAAAGGAGTGTATTTTACAAGTGGCGGCTCAGAATCAAATTATTATGCCATCCATTCCTTGCTAAAGGGGAATAATAAAAAGGGAAAGCACATCATTTCAACCAAATTAGAGCATTCATCTATTGCTAATACATTAGAAGATTTACAAAATGACGGCTACGACATTACATTTATTCCAGTTAATGCTGGGGGAAGGGTTGAATTAAAGGCATTATCGGAAGCCATTCGCCCTGATACTGTACTGGCCTCCATCCACCATGGGAACTCTGAAATAGGGACAATTCAAGATTTAGTTTCGATTGGGGAGGTCTTAAAGAAACATAATATTCTTTTTCATAGTGATTGTGTCCAAACCTTTGGTAAAATTGAAATAGATATAAAAAAAGCAAATCTAGACAGCATCTCTATTTCTAGCCATAAAATATACGGTCCAAAAGGGGTTGGCGCTTGCTATATTAACCCGGCTAGAACGTGGAAACCTGTTATTCCGGGAACAACTCACGAAAACGGATTTAGAGCTGGAACGGTTAATGTTCCAGGGATTGCAGCTTTCATTACTGCTGCTGAAGAAATTTTTCCAATCATGAACAGTGAACAGGAAAGATTCAAAGGGTTACGAAAAAAGCTTGTTGAAGGAATTCAAGGGGATACATGGAAAATATCTGAAGTAGGGCCTCTTAACAATCGTTTAGAGCATATCATCGGACTGACTGTAGACGGCATCGAGGGCCAATATATCATGCTTGAGTGCAACCGTTATGGGGTAGCGATTTCAACGGGAAGCGCCTGCTCTGTCGGCATGCAAAAGCCTTCAAAAACTCTTGTTGCAATCGGAAAATCCAAGGAAGAGGCCAAACAATTTATTCGTCTTTCGCTTGGAAAATTAACAACGGATGCTGATATAGAAGAAACGATCGATATTTTTCAAAGATTTCTCAAAAAGCATTTTAACGATATTTAAGGGGGCGAAAATTTATGCCTGATGGAAAAAAAATCCTCGGAGAAGAGAGACGGAATCTTATTCTGGATTGGTTGAAGCAAAGTGACAAGCCACTTACCGGAAGCTATATCGCTGACAAGGTAAATGTAAGCCGGCAGGTGATCAGCCAGGATATAACCTTACTAAAAGCTCGTAATGAACCGATAATAGCCACATCACAGGGCTATATTTTTATAAAAGAAAAGGAAAACAGCCGGCCTTCCCGAGTGATCATCAGCACCCATAATCCAGAACAAACGATAGATGAACTTTATTTAATTGTTGATTGCGGGGTTACCGTAAAGGATGTCAAAGTTGAACACCCACTTTACGGAAATTTATCGGCGCCAATCGGTGTTAGCAATCGAAGTGATGTTGATCAGTTTTATGAAAAAGTAAAAACAACGAAAGCACCACTGTTATTACAGCTTACTGGAGGGCCCCATCTCCATACCATTGAAGCGGATAGTGAGGAACAGCTCGAACAGGCTGTTCAAAAACTTACAGCTGCCGGTTACATCGTCAGATAAACATGTCATTTGCCACAATAGCAAATGACGATGTTTTACTTATACTGATATCCAACAAAATATAATTGCTTATCAGTGTCAAAAATGCGACTTCCAATTGAAGTCGCATTTTTTTATTTTTGAATGGCGCTTTGTTCTTTACCGATAAAATAATATGGATAGCTTCCTAATACTCTTACTGAACAGTTAAGAGCTTCAAGCTCAGCCACAACTCCAGGTATTAAAACATCATCCATCTTCATTTCAACATCTACTAGGAAGAAATAGTTACCTAGACCTGTTTTCATTGGTCTTGATTCAATTTTTGATAAGTTAAGTTTACGCCATGCAAATGCCGATAATACCTGATGCAAAGCACCTGCGTAATCTGATGGTAAAGTAACCATTAATGTCGTCCGGTCTCCACCATAATATTGATGCTCAGTATTAAGTTCGACCTCGTTTTTATGGAGAATAACAAAGCGAGTGCGGTTATTATCATAATCATGAATATCTTTTCTAACAATGACTAAGCCATATTCCTTTGCAGCTAATTCATTTCCAATCGCTGCAATGCATTCTTCTGGATGCTCATTAACATACTCCGCTGCAGCCCCTGTTGATTTTACATATTGAATGTCCACATTCGGCATTGTTGTATGCAAAAATTTATGACATTGGGCAATCGCATGTGAATGAGAAAGAACAGATGTTACATCTTCCCACTTTTCTTTGTTTTGTGGATGAACCATAAGATGCTGGCGAATCGGAACAACAATTTCACCGACAATCGGCAGATTTTGTTCATGGATTAAATAATCAATCGTGATATTGACTGATCCCTCAATTGCATTTTCAAGTGGTACAACTGCATATTCAACGTCACCTTTTGTGACAGCATCGATACTTGCCGGAATCGTTTCATACGGAATTTTTTCCTCATTAGGAAATAATTCATTTACAGCAATTTTTGTAAAAGTCCCTTTTGGACCAAGATAACCAACTTTTGTAGACACTTCACTCTCTCCCTTTTGAACTTAATAAAGTTAAGCACCCGAGCCTAGAATTTCAACTCTCTCCACAAATTCCAGTCCCTTTAACTTTTGAATTAAAACATTTATATCTTCCAGCATTCCAGAGGTATTTAAAGATAGAGTAACATTTGCTTTCCCTTGAAGGGGAATATTTTGATTGATCGTTAATACATTACAGCCTGCATCAGCTACCATTGCTAGCATTTGCGATAATGTACCAGAACGGTCTTCAAGATGAAAAAAAAGTGTTATAATCCTTTCCTTTACAATCGTATGAAAAGGAAAAACCGCATCACGATATTTATAAAAAGCGCTGCGGCTTAGACCCACCATTTGGACGGCATCTGCAACAGAATCAGCTTTTCCTCTTTCAATAAGAGCTTTTGCGTCCAATGTTTTTTTCATAGCCTCAGGTAAAAAGTCTTCACGAATTAAATAATAGCTTTGTTTCATATGATCTTTATTAGATTTCACCCGTAACCCCTCGACAATGTTAGAAAAAGACTGCATGATCAAATACGCCTTGGCGTATTTGCGCCCAGATTTTTTCGAGCTTGCTCGAAAAACTACCTTTAAAAATCTGAGGCATCCGCCGGAGGCGTTAACTTCATTCAGCAGGGTTAGTATCCCAACTGAATTAAAATATACTAATTTGTATTCATCTCTCTTACTACAGGAAGTACGAGACTTCTGCTGAATGAAGTTAAAAGCAGTCTTTTCCAAGACTATTCTATTCTATAAATTCAAATTCAAATTCCAATAGCCGTACGATATCACCATTTTTTGCTCCACGTTCCCTTAAAGCTTCATCCACTCCGAGTCCCCTCATCTGACGAGAAAAACGACGGATAGATTCATCTCGAGTGAAATTGGTCATCTTAAACATTTTTTCAATTTGCGGGCCTGATATCACAAATGCACCATCATCATCTCTAGAAATTTCAAACGGTAATTCTTGGGCTTCATGTTTATATAAAATATGTGTTTCCTCATCCTCTTGGTCTTCCAACGGAAACTCAGGAGTGGTTTCTAATAGGTCTGCTATTTTAAACAGCAAATCTCTTAAACCTTGTCTTGTAACAGCTGAAATCGGGAAAATTGGTAATTCCTCTTCCAACTGTTCTTTAAATTTTTCTAAGTTTTCTTCAGAACCAGGGATGTCCATTTTATTCGCAACAATAACTTGTGGTCTTTCTGTTAAGCGCAAATTATACTGCCTTAACTCTTCATTGATTGTAACAAAATCAGCATAAGGATCCCGGCCTTCCATTGCTGACATATCGATCACATGAACAATAACCCTCGTTCTTTCAATATGGCGCAAAAATTGATGGCCTAACCCAACTCCTTGGTGTGCACCTTCAATTAACCCAGGCAAATCAGCCATTACGAAGCTACGGCCATCCTCTGTCTCAACAACTCCCAGGTTTGGCACGATCGTAGTAAAGTGGTATTCTGCAATTTTAGGCTTTGCAGCTGAAACGACCGACAGTAGCGTAGATTTACCAACGCTTGGAAACCCAACTAAACCAACATCGGCAAGCACTTTTAATTCCAGTATGACATCCCGTTCTTGTCCCGGTTCTCCATTTTCAGCAATTTCCGGAGCAGGGTTTGCTGGCGTTGCAAAACGAGTATTTCCACGTCCTCCACGACCGCCTTTAGCAATGACAGCCCTTTGGCCATTTATCGTTAAATCCGCTATCTTTTCATTTGTAGCTACATCCCTGACAACCGTACCCGGTGGCACTTTGACAATCATCGGCTGAGCATTTTTACCATGCATGCTTTTCGACATCCCATGTTCACCACGATCAGCCTTAAAATGGCGCTGATAGCGAAAATCCATCAGTGTCCGCAAGCCTTCATCTACTTCAAAAACAACATCTGCTCCATTACCGCCATCGCCCCCTGCAGGACCGCCTTTTGGAACATATTTCTCACGACGGTAGGCAACCATACCATTCCCACCGTCTCCACCTTTAACATATACTTTGACATAATCTACGAACATTGTTGTCACCTCTCAATCTAAAGCTAAAGCGAAATTTGTGTTACTACGACCATTTCATCATTATGTACTTCATACTCTAATACTTTAATCAAAGCATCATTCTTTCGGTCTTCCAGATAATTTAACATTGTACTTTTATCTTCTATTATTCCTCTAAAATCGAAAATGAAACGAATTTCCGTTTCAGATATTTGAATTGAAAGAATAAGATGATTTTCTGCAAAGGGTTTTATAACCTCATTAATTTTGTTTAAAAAAGTACAGCACCATGCTGTTAATTCATGATCGATGTTGGATAAGTTTCGCTCATCACCTAAAACTTCGAATTCAAGAAAAAAATGTTGTTCTTCCCAATTGAACAACATCAATAATGCTGCCAGTTGTGGTGCTTTTAAATTCGTAAGTTTAGATTCATTTTTCGTATCCATAATGATTTCTTCTATAATTTCATTTACACGATCTAATCGCTCTAAAGCAAGATTACCTTTGATTAGTTGCAGCTTGTTTAACCAATCATGACGTGAATGCCTCAAAATTTCAACTGCATTCCATTCTTTTCCCATAATTTTACCCCTATAAGTTTTGATGATAGCATTATACCAAATATTTCACATTATGGATAACCTGTTTGTAAATTTTATCTTATAGGGCCTCCAATAATTCAAAAGGCTCCAACCAATATCTGGTTAGAGCCTTTTCTCTCAATAAGATATAATTGATATTATTGAGCTACTGGGTATACACTTACTTGCTTCTTGTCACGACCAACACGCTCGTAACGTACTACACCAGCTGTTTTAGCAAACAATGTGTCGTCACCACCACGACCTACGTTGTTTCCTGGATAGATTTTAGTACCACGTTGACGGTAAAGGATTTCTCCACCGTTAACAAATTGGCCATCAGCACGCTTAGCACCTAGACGCTTAGAGATAGAGTCACGACCGTTTTTAGTACTACCTACCCCTTTTTTAGATGCGAAAAACTGAAGATCTAATCTTAACATCAGTTTCACCTCCTATACACCATTGGTTTTAATTTGAATGTATTTGCCGTAATCATTTTCAATCGTTTGTAAGGATACGAGCATACCTTCAAGTAATAGTTGTACTTTCTCTATGGTGTCTTGATCTAGATGATCAGGAACAACACAGCGGAGAAAGCCCCCTTTTTTACCTTGTTCAATCTCAAGCTTCGTCTGACATAAACCATAAACCGCATTTACTGTTCCAAATGAAACAGCTGATACAGCCGCACATACTAAATCATGTCCATATGGACCGGATTCTGCATGGCCACTTATTTCAAACGAATGGATTAAATGGTCTGCACGCCTTGTAATGATAACTTTAATCATTCAATCAACCTATTAACCGTTAATTTTTTCGATGATAACTTTAGTGTAAGGTTGACGATGACCTTGCTTACGCTTGTAGTTTTTCTTAGACTTATACTTGAAAACGATAATTTTCTTAGCACGACCTTGCTTTTCAACTTTACCTGTTACAGTAGCACCTTCTACAGTTGGGCTTCCAACTTTTACGTTTTCGCCACCTACCATTAACACTTTGTCAAAAGTTACAGTCTCACCAGCTTCAGCGTTAAGCTTTTCGATGTAGATTGCTTGTCCTTCTTCAACTTTAACTTGTTTACCGCCAGTTTCAATAATTGCGTACATTCTCTGCACCTCCTCTTATACTAAGACTCGCCATCCCAGGTACCATTTCAAATGGTTTAAAACCTGTTCTGTGCGGTTGTAGCCGTGGTGCGCTACATTAAACACAATGAAAATCATAACATATTTAATTAAAAATTGTCAATTACATTTAGTGTGTCTTTTCCTTAGAAATTCTAGACATGATCTCACTTTCTGAACCGAGATGTCTGATTTCAAAATTATCGATTAATCGTTTTGTTCCTGTCATTGAAATTTTAAAGCCTAAAGCCTCTTCTAGCTGCTTGATTTTTTCATTCGCGTTTGCTTTAAATAGCTCCAATACAGGTGTGGGGACTTCAACCCAAACGGCTTCATGGTCCATTCCTTTATATTCCCATAGTTCTCTTTCTAATTTGCGGGCTACCTGCTCTCGCGAATAGACTCTGCCTACATTGTAACAGGTTGGGCACGTCGTTGTTAACTTTTCAAGCAATGACTTCTGCTCTTTTTTCCGAGTCATTTCGAGGAGACCTAACTGGGTAAAGCCATATACCCTAGTGTAGTTGCGGTCTTGTTTCAATGCTGTATTAAGCTTAATCTTAATGAATTCCCGATCTTTTTGGGATTCCATATTGATAAAATCAATAATGATAATTCCACCGATATTGCGCAGTCGAAGCTGGCGGGCAATTTCGATAGCCGCAAATTCATTAGCTTTCAAGATTGTTTCTTTAGCATGCTGTTTTCCTGTAAATTTTCCTGAATTAACGTCAATAACAGTCATGGCTTCTGTTTGCTCAATCATTAAACTGACACCATTTTCAAGTTCAACAAAAGGATGTATGCTTCGTTCGATTTTCTGTTCAATTCCGAAATGGGAAAAAATATCTTCCTTATTCATAAAGTGGTTGATTTTAGTGGCATCTTCATCGTATATAGAAATTCTTTCTTTAAGTGATCGAAAAACGGTGCCATTATCTACGATAATTTCAGTTGGTTCATTACCAATTAAATCTTGTACAATGAACTCAATGAGATCAGTATGCTTATAAAGAAGGGCTGGCGTTTTTTTGGCGGATTGCTCTTTCATGATTTCGCTCCAGCGTTTTTGCAAAAACTCAATTTCCTTTTGAACAACATCTGGAGCTTTTCCTTCACATGCTGTACGAAAAATTAAGCCCTCATTCTTATCGCAAAAAGCTTGTCCAAACTTACGCCAAATTTCTCTTTCTTCTTCATTCATTTTTTTCGAGACGGCAATTTGGGGATCATTGGGCATATACACGAGGAACCTGCCCGGGAGCTCAAGTAAGGTTTTAAACCTTGGACCCTTTTCCCCAAAACTATCCTTTGTTACTTGTACGACAACTTCTTGCCCTTCATGAAGCAAATTAGAAATAGACACTTTACGCTTTTCGTTGAGGTCTAAAGCCTTATAATTTGCAAGTTGATCAATTTGTAGGAACCCATTGCTCTCAAGGCCAATATTAACAAATGCGGCTTGCAGACCTGGAACGACCTTTTCAACCCGCCCTTTATAGATATTACCAACAATTGACTCGCCTTCAGACGATTCAACAAACAGTTCTACTAATTGATCGTTTTCTACTAACGCAGCCCGCTTTTCCGATGTACGACAGTTTAAAATAATTTTTTTCAAACGATTTCTTCCTTTGCTTTATAGGTAATTGTAGAATCATTGTACTATAAACGGGGGTGTAGGGGGAATAATTGTAGGTATCAATGAGTAGCTGCTCTCCGGTTATTCTTTTAAAATGCGGTCAGTATTGTTGGTCCCGGAGTAGTCCTTGTCCCTATAATTTTGAAATGCGGTCAACAGTTGGGGATCCGCTCCTTGCTCTGGCCTCATTATCTGAAAATGCGGTCATCGGTTGCGGCTCTGCTCCTTGCTCTGGCCTCATTATAGTCTATCCCTTAAATTTTGGTTCATAAACAAAAAACAGGACACGGTTCCCCGTGCCCCACTTCTACCCAAATATCTCCCTCATCGTACCATTCGTTCTTTTTTCGGTAAAATATGCATGCAGCAGCTCATTCTCATCAAAAGTGAGTTGTTCACGATCGTTGTTCTTTTTTATTATAATTTGGTGTTTACATCCTCGACAGAACTGGGCAAAAACATCTACAAGATGATCTGTTTCATTTACGACAATGGGTCGCAAATCTTTGATCTCCCTGCTTCTCCCATAATATCGTTCTAATAAAAAACGAATATGGGCAAATTTTCTTTGTTTCCACTCAATATAATGGGCAAAGATAACGAAAGCAATCACAATCCACAAATTCAAGTGAAAAGGATATACTACAAGCGTTGTTAAAATTAACAAACTAACAATACCAATGGAAAGCTGCAATGAATAGCGATGGGCTAAGCTGAATGGGAACTTAAGGGACATCCCAAGAAATACAAGTTTCCCACCATCCAATGGCCAAATCGGTAAAAGATTAAAGATCAAAATCATGAGATTATGCTTTAAAAATAAATCATATGTATTTTGATCAATCCACCCGATAAAAAAAAGAAAATAGGCGAGTGCCATCATCCAAAAGTGCTGTAAAGGGCCACTTAGAATGACGAGCAGTTCCTCTTTTAAAGGACGATTCCCATGCTCATCCATTTCAGCGACGCCCCCGAATGGTAATAATTCAATTTTTTTTATACGCCAGCGAAAATGGTTAGCTGTAATCGCATGGCCCATTTCATGTACAAACACAATTGTAAATAGCATGATGACTTCTAAAAACCGTCCAGTTAGTACCCCAATACCTACAACAAGCCAGAACAAAGGATGAATTGAAATTTTACTGAAGATTTCTGTTACTTTAGTCAATGCCTTCACCAACCCTAGTCAAAGTTAATCACCTGAATGGGGTCAATAAAAGAGTCACCCTCTTTAATTGCAAAATAAAAAGTTCCGGCTTGGCCATCTCCAGTATTTGTAACTTTACCTAATTGGGTACGACTTTTCACGAAATCATATAGCTTTACGTTGATCGAATTCAAATTACCATACCATGTTTCACTTCCATCAGAATGCTGAACAACAACTGTTTTTCCAATTTCGTCCTTCACGCCAACATCAATAACAATACCATCATCAATCGCCTCTACGAAAGAATCGCGGCCAGTTTCAACCATAATGCCTTGACGATCCTTTGAAAACGGTTCAAGCACGCGCCCGGCCGCTGGCACAGCATAGACATGCTGGGTATTTTCATCTTGATCAATTTGATTAGGTATTTGCTCTTTATTCGTTTCCGGCAATAAGGCAACCGGCTTACCAAATTGATTTTCATACCAATTCATGACTGTAGCAAATTGAAATTCCTTTTCCATTGTCTCACTGACAAAAGTACGCGCCTTTTCCAAGCGTGGAGAAGAGTCCTTAAACAAGATCCCTACTATTAGAAATAAACTTACTGCTAATAACACTTGTAAAATAATAAACTCAGAACGGAAGACTGGATGCTTGGGATTTGAGCCTGGCTCATAATCGTAAAATGGCGCTTCCCCGTACCGTTCCTCATCTTTTGGCAGTGGATAGGCATTTCTCCTAGACATCGTTGGTGATCCACCAATAGAACTGCGCTCCTTCTTCCGTTTTGCTATTCTCCTTTTTACATCATCAATTTGATTTCTCACCTTCATCATTCCCCCGCTGAAGTATTCAAATGGGCAATAAACCCTTAAACTGAACAAGCAATATTATCAAATACGCCTTGGCGTATTTGTGCCCAGCGGATATTATCAAGCTTGCTCGATAATTACCATTAAAAATCTGAGGCATCCGCCGGAGGCTTATCTTCGATATTACTAATATCTATGACTTGTCCTTGGAGGTTATGACTTTGAAAAAAGAATAAAAAAAGAGCCTAGGACACAAATATCCCAAGCTCAAGCTAATATCGAACCAAATTTTATTTCATACCAAAAAACTTTTTCATTTTCGAAAACATACCGCCTTTATCATCATCCAGAGAAAGTAATGGCACAGATTCGCCTAAAATGCGTCTAGCCATATTTCGATAGGCAATCGAAGCTTTACTTGTAGGATCCAATGCAATCGGTTCACCATTGTTCGATGCTTTAATAACAGTATCGTCGTCCCCAACAATGCCCAGTAGATCGATAGCTAAAATCGACACAATCTCATCGACATCAAGCATGTCACCATTTTTCATCATGTGACTACGAATACGGTTTACTATTAGTTTAGGAGGTTCAACCTCCTCTTGTTCCAAAAGACCAATAATTCTATCTGCATCACGAACTGAAGAGACCTCTGGTGTCGTTACAACAATAGCCTTGTCCGCACCAGCAACAGCATTTTTAAAGCCTTGTTCAATTCCAGCAGGGCAATCTATTAAAATATAATCATAATCTTGCTTTAATTCACCAACAAGCTTTTTCATTTGTTCTGGATATACGGCAGACTTGTCCTTCGTTTGAGCGGCCGGAAGCAAATACAAGCACTCAAAACGCTTGTCCTTAATCAAAGCCTGTTGAAGCTTGCAGCGTTCCTCCACAACATCAACTAAATCATAAATTATACGATTTTCAAGCCCCATGACAACATCCAAATTACGAAGCCCGATATCCGTATCTACTAAACAAACCTTTTTACCTGATAATGCTAGTGCAGTACCTAGATTAGCACTTGTAGTTGTCTTTCCAACGCCGCCTTTTCCTGATGTAATAACGATAGCCTCACCCATTTACACCATACCCCTTTCAAGCCTCGTTAAATTTGGTCTTAGATGCGGTAAAACCTGAACTCGGTCGATCACGATTTGGTTTACACTCTGATCAATAAAAGCACATTCCATTTCACGGCCTTCTTCTTCGTGGTCATCGGGAGCTCGATTCACTAAGTCGCTAATGCGAAGCTGCATAGGTTTCATCAATGATGCTGCAATCACAGCATTACTATTACCAAAGCATCCAGCATGAGCAATTCCTCTTAATGCACCCATAATAAAAATATTACCACCAGCCATGACAGTGCCACCAGGATTTACGTCACCTATTAACAGAAGATCACCTTTAACCTGTAGCACCTGTCCAGAACGAATCATTTTCGAAACGGTTTCAACGTCTGTTTGTTTTTTCCATTCAAGGGCTTCTGCTTTTGTCATAACATTTGATTCAAGTGAATCAATGACTAACTTTTTCTTACTTCGAATAATCTCGCGAATTTGATCATGCATACTTCTAGTTAAATATCTGTTACCTGCTTTTATGTGAACGGAGGTTAAAGGACTATCCTCAGGTTGATGATTAGAGGATAATTTTTCATCTAGTTCTTTTAATAGTTGGTCAAAAGAACAAGAATCATCCAAAAATAAAGTGAGGCCACTTTTTGTTCCTTTAATCGTCACATTTTGTTGTTTTTGCCCGATCATCTTCGTTCACCTCGATGCTTTTTAATTCGACATGATTTGAAGCTTTTCCTTTTCCCTATACTAACTTATCATTTTCTTTATTTTCCCATTTCTCTACACTTAATAAAAACTTCTTCATCGGATAGTAGATAACAATTAGAAATACCCCGTTCAATACGAGTGTTGGGAATAATCGATCATAAAGAAATTGATTCCAATCAAGATGAGCTACATTAACTAAATATAAAATTCCGAAAATGAACCCTTCTAACAGGCTAATCCCTACTAACACAACAAAAAATACTACTATGAGATTTCTATGAAGCACTTTCATTGATAGAGAAATTACATATACGATAAGCGGAAAAGAAAACATATAAACGCCAATAATATCTGTATATATAATATCAAATAATAAGCCGAAGATTATCGCATAAAGTAACGCTTTATTACGATCATAGAAAAATGAAATGAGCATGATCATAATGATTATAAACCTTGGTACAAAAATGCGGTCAATACCAAATCTTTCAGCAGGGAATAACTCTATGAAGATACTCTCAGATAGAAAAGCTAAAAATACAATAAATGCAAGAAGGAATCTTTTCACTTTTAGACTCCTCCTTCTGTTTGTTCAACTAAGTCCTCATCAGGGGTAGTCGATACCCTTTCAACTATCATTATATGATCAATGTCGAAAAATTTAGCTGAAGGTTTCACATAAGCCATTTGCGTCAAACCATGTTCATCCGGAACAACCTCCGTAATTTCTCCAATCACTAAGCCGCTAGGGAAAACTCCCCCTAATCCAGATGTTATCACCGTTTGCTTTTCTTCTAAATTAATATCGACATCAAAGGGGATACGCTTAAATAATAGTGCTCCCTTTTTTTCATCATAACCTTCAATTAGTCCGAAAATATCTTTGTTTCCTTTTACTACGGCAGAAATTCGATTAGTTCGATCTACAGCACTTAAAAGCTGTACAGTAGAAGTGAATTGCGAAACTTGTTTAATTTTGCCTACCATACCTTCTGAGGTGATGACAGCCATATTTTTCTTAACCCCATGCTGTTCACCTTTATTAATGAAGATTAATTCATGCCATTGATCTGGATTTCTTGCGATGACATTAGCTTGAATGAGCTTATAATCACGAAGACTTTCTTTTTTATCCAAAATCCCACGAAGCCGATCATTTTCTTTTTCTAATTCCATAACTCTGGCATTTAATTCAACATACTCGTCCAGACGTGCCTTTAATAGTTTATTTTCCTCAAATGTGTTTTTTAATTCAGATATATTTTCAAAGAAACCCGCTGCATATTCAGCGGGTTGATGGAAAACTGATTGAAACCAGCCAATCGTATCCTTCATAAACTGTTCAGGCCAGCTTAGTTTGGATCGATCATTTAAGGAAAAACCAATCAATGCCACTAAAATAATGATACTAACTAAAAGCACGATTAATCGTTTGTTATAAAAAAAATGTGGCATGATTTACACCTACTTACCTATTTTCTTGATCTCGATGTAATTCCTGCTTTTGAGCGGAAAAGGTGAAGATTGTCCAATGCTTTCCCAGTACCAATGGCAACACAATCTAACGGATTTTCGGCCACTAATACAGGCATCTTCGTTTCATTGCTGATCACTTTATCAAGGTTACGCAGTAAAGCGCCTCCACCTGTCAAAACAATCCCTCTATCCATAATATCAGCTGCTAATTCCGGTGGAGATTTCTCCAATGTATATTTCACAGCATCCACAATTTCATATACAGTATCTTGCAGTGCTTCACCAATTTCTACTGCACTAATCGATATTGTTTTTGGAAGTCCTGATAGGAGGTCACGCCCGCGAATTTCCATATCCTCAATACCTTCAGGCATACCAGCAGAACCAATTTCAAACTTAAGTTGTTCAGCAGTACGTTCCCCAATTAATAGACTATATTTCTTCTTAACATATTGAATGATCGCATCATCCATTTCATCCCCAGCAACACGGACGGATTGACTTGTGACAATTCCACCAAGGGAAATAATCGCAACCTCGGTTGTTCCGCCGCCAATATCAACCACCATACTGCCCGTTGGTTCCCACACTGGTAAATTAGCGCCGATTGCTGCTGCAAATGGTTCTTCAATTGTATTAGCTGTACGAGCACCTGCTTGGACTGTTGCATCTTCAACAGCACGCTTTTCTACAGCTGTGATTCCTGATGGTACACACACCATAACATGCGGCTTTCTTGAAAAAGCGGTTTGGTTTTTTTGTGCTTGTTGTATAAAGTGCTTTAACATAACAGCGGTAGTTTCAAAATCAGCAATAACTCCATCTTTCATCGGTCTTAATGCCACAATATTACCAGGAGTACGGCCAATCATATTTTTTGCGTCATTTCCAACAGCTTCAATTGTCCCCGTATCAGTGCGAAAGGCAACTACAGAAGGTTCACGTACAACGACACCTTTGCCTTTCACGTAAACTAACGTATTAGCTGTTCCTAAGTCAATTCCCATATCACGAGAAAAGCCACCTAAACCAAACATAAATATGTATCTCTTCCTTTCTCAGCATGACGCACAAATTCGAAAAGCGGAGGCGACTCGTCCAGCCCCGACAAGCATAAGATGGACTGCGGAGTGGCGAAATTTGCCACAGAGCAGTACAGCTTATGACCTCGAGGGGCTAGGCGCCGTAGCTAGACATATAGATGTCATTCAAACTTGTACACACAAACTCATAATGAATATTATACGGTAAAAAAATAGAAAAGGATAGGTTTTTTAAACATATCCTTTTTCCTTCAAACTTATAAATTTAGTATCACCAATAATTAGATGGTCAAGTACTTCAATTCCAAGTATTTTTCCACATTCAACCAAACGCTTAGTAACTTCTATATCTTCACGACTTGGTGTTGGATCGCCCGATGGGTGGTTATGAAGACAAATTATAGAGGCACTGGACCTTCTGAGGGCTTCTTTGAAGACTTCGCGCGGATGCACGATTGAGGCATTGAGGCTCCCTATGAATATGGATTGCTTATGGAGAACTTGATTTTTGGTATTTAAAAATAAAGCAACAAAATGCTCCTGTGATAAAAAACGCATTTCATCCATTACATATTTGGCTGCATCTTCCGGTGAACGAATAATGTAACGGTCATCATATTGGAGTCTACTTACCCTACGTCCAAGCTCTAGTGAGGCTAATATTTGTATCGCTTTAACCCGGCCAATGCCATTAATTTTAGTGATTTCTTCAATCGTAGCATCCTTTAATAGCCGCAACCCTTCGAAATTTTTCAGCAGACGATTTGAAAGCTGTATGACGGATTCATTTTTCGTTCCTGTTCGCAGTAAAATCGCTAATAGCTCCTGGTTTGAAAGACTGCTGGGACCATCAGCTATGAGACGTTCCCTCGGCGTCGAATCTTTTGGATAATCCTTAATCATAAGTGACGAATTAGGCATTTTTTTCTCCTCCCCGCTTGGTTAATGCTATGAAACTGGTTATGATACTTGGATCAAGGCCAGTTTCATTGTAGATATTGATGAATATCCGGAAAATTTGAGTATTTACCCGGAAGTTTTAGTGGCTTACCTGGAAGTTCTTGAGGTTTATCCGTAAATTTTGTGAGTTTACCCGTAAATTCCAAGCATTTACCCGTAAATGTCATTGCGGCTATCTAAGGAACCGTTTCAGTTCCCGGTAAGTCCTAGCAATCGGTAATCCAACGACGTTAAAATAATCTCCTTCTATCTGCTTTACTAAAATCGAGCCAAGCTGTTGAATACCATAGGCACCTGCTTTATCAAAAGGCTCGCCACTCTGGATATAACTATCTATTTCTTCATCCGATAACTCCCAAAACTGAACCTTAGTTTCCTCGTAAAAGGTTGTAGATTCATGATCGGATACAATCGCCACACCGGTATAAACAATATGCTCTCTTCCTGAAAGCTTTTTTAACATCATTCTTGCCTCATTTTCATCCTTTGGTTTTCCCAGGATTTGATTATCAATTGTTACAATCGTGTCTGCTCCAAGCACAACTGCATCTTGATCAAGGATATTGGCCACCGCCTCTGCTTTTTGTATGGCAAGCGCCTGCACAATTTCTTTTGGTTCATTTTTTTCATTGAAATGTTCTTCCACATGACTTACAACAACCTCAAACGGAATCTGCGCATATGATAATAATTCTTTTCTCCTCGGAGAGCTTGAAGCTAAAATTAATTTTTTCACTAAACATCACCATTCTGAATAATATCTTTTATCTATTAATGGTAAAATACCAAATTTCCAAAAGTAAAACAAATTCGAGAAATTGAAATTTCAGTGTATAAATAAACAAAAAAAGAAGCCAAAATGACTTCTTTTCCTTTGAATTTTTAATTTTTCAAGCTAATTCCTTTGAGAAATTAAAAATTGAACTATTTTTCGGCAATTAGTTTATTGGACTGCTACTTCATCATGCCATTTTTTGTAGGATAAAAGGCCTTCTAATAGGGCTTGTTGGGAGTTCCACAATTGCTGGTCATCTGCCTTTATTTGATAGCTCGCTAAATATTGATAGGTTTTTGAAATTGAATTTGCAAATTGCTCAAGTGAGGCCGGTAGTTCTTGAGGTTTTGATTGGTTCCACTGTGAAAACTTAGACTCAATGTCCTTCCATGTACCTTGCTCGATCTTATTTTTGACAAAGGTTTGTGTGGATAGACTAAGTAAAGATTGATATAGGCTAATACCAGCTGATACAAATGGCACCTCTTCCTTATTAATCCCCTTACCTGCTTTTATTTCTGAAAGGCCAAATGATTTCGTATATACTTCCTGCCCATTGTTAAGATAAAGTTTACTTATGATCTGTGCCTCATTGCGATCAGCCCCTAGGCCGATGAACATCAGAACAGGCCTAGATCCTGGCATCACAACCGCTGCATTACCATTTTCTTTTAACCTATTTGCAACTTGATTGGCAGCTTCTACCGATTCAAACGCTCCCC
>JAENZK010000451.1 GCA_016841285.1 Guptibacillus hwajinpoensis
GCAGCTGATTCGTAATCAGCAGGTCGGCGGTTCAAATCCGCCCATCGGCTCCATAGAAAAGCAAGTAACCGCGCAGGATGCGCGGTTTTTGGCGCCAACAAAGGGACGTTCTTTTTGTTGGCCTTTTTACACTGTTTTGTTATAATGGTAAAAAATAACTGGAGATTTAATAAAATGAGGAAAACGCGAAAGCGAAGCGAAAGTGGAGTTTATCACGTTATTTTACGAGGAATCAACCGGCAAGATATCTTTTACGAGGATGATGATTATCAACGTTTTTTAGAAACTATAGTTAAGATGAAATCGGAGGATCAGTTTGCGGTTTATGGATATTGTTTAATGACGAACCATGTTCATCTGCTGGTTCGGGAAAACATTGATACAATATCGCGTATCATGAGCCGGATCGGCACCAGCTACGCCTGGTGGTATAACCGTAAATATGGGCGAAGCGGTCACGTCTTTCAAGGTCGTTACGGAAGTGAAGTCGTTGAAAACGACAATTACTTGTTAACTGTGATCCGCTATATACACAACAATCCGGTCAAGGCCAGGATGGTACAAAAACCAGAGCAATATCGATGGAGCAGCATCCATGCTTATTATGGGGCAGGGGAGTATCCTAGTGGGTTAAGCGAAACAGCTTTCGTCCTAGGCATAATTCACCCGGACCGGGAAAGAGCAATGCTGGCCTTTCGTGAATTCATGAAGCTAGAAAATGAAGATAAATGTTTGGAAGATGAGATTAAGCACCGTAAGAGTGATAGCGAAATCAAAACAGAGATTGAAAAATTGATGAGCGGTGAACCCATCGGAAGGCTTCAAGGTATGGAAAAGGGAAAAAGAAATGAGATTTTAAGAAAAATCAAAGGAATCGACGGCGTATCACTCAGACAGATTTCCCGAGTTACCGGGCTCAGTGTGGATATTATTTTCAATGCCTAGTTGTACCCAACAAAAAGAACGTCCCCCTGTTGGCCTGGCCCCAGTTGATTATGTAAATAGTATGATAAAAAGCGATGGTGTGCCGAAATCGGAATGGAGCAATAATTCTGTTTACGTCTTAGTGGATGATAATAATAAAGTACGCTATGTTGGAATAACAAACGATCCTAACCGCCGGGAGAAAGAGCACAAGGCTTGGTATTCCACCAAAAAGGATTATCATATGGTAGTCGTTATGTCTGGCCTGGACAGAAAGACCGCCAGGGCGGAGGAACAGATTCTTATATCTGCATTTACTCTTGAAGCCGTGGAGAGTGCGTTTAAGGCCCTGGACAACGGGCGTCGGGGCATTGCCGTAAGAAGGATGGGCGAATTTAAAGATGAATTAAATCGCGCGTTAGAAATTATGCGTGGGTCAGGCATTGGTTCAGCTTCAGCAACATTAGAAGACATAGAGGACTTATTCGGAATCTAAGGAGGTTTAATATGGGTGCTTGGGGTACAGCTATCTTTTCCGATGATTTTGCCTGTGATGTCAGAGATGATTACATAAAACAAATAATCAAGGGAAAGTCAAACGAAGAAGCAACAGAGATTATCAAAAAGAGCATGATGCCGGAAAGCGGAGATGAAGATTATCCAGTTTTTTGGATCGCATTGGCGGTTACGCAGTGGAAAAAGGGCCGCCTGCTTCCAGAGGTCAGGGATATGGCAATTGCACTAATCGAAAGCGGAGATGATTTAATCCGGTGGGAAGAGGAACCCCCAAAACAATATAAAAAAAGGGAAGCAGCATTAGAAAAGGCAAAACAGACTTTGCTTTCTCCCATGCCTCCAGCAAAAAAAATCCCGGTACCATCTTGGATGAAGTCAGACCCCTGGCAAAAAGGCGATGTTCTTTCCTACAAAATTACCCGGGAAGACATCGACTATTCAGAATACTGCGGGAAGTACATCCTGCTGCGGGTGGAGGATATGGTTTTTAATAAAATCAATGAAACCTATTTGGCGCATTATGCTGTATTTGCCTGGTATGGAGATGAAATCCCGAACCCGGCTATCGTTGACAGTCTTACTTATCTGAAATTGCGTGAGGTGGAAGCAGGAACGCCGGATTACTTTTACTTTATGAGCGAACATATTTCAATAGATAAAAAGGATATCAAGGAGCATGACATAAAAGTCCTAATGAGCGATCCAGCTTTTAACACGAAGGACAGCGAACTATTGAAAAATGGCAGACAGGGTCATGGAATATCAAGCCCGGGTTATTTTGATAATCTTGTAGCGAAATTATTACACAATAATTTGTAAACTTTACATAGGATTGGGTTGCTATGATAAACGCGTTAACATGTTGTTCCTTTTGTCTTTCGTTCTTGAGGCACTATTTGGTATTGATATAGGGCCAATTTTGGGTATCCCTCTACTTAAATAGAAAAATTAACGTTTAGGTACTTTAGTGGCTTGGTTCCGAAATCCTAGTGGAGCCAGGCCATTACGTTGCCTCCAGCTTATTCCGAGTTGTCGCCAGCTCGTTAAAAAGGTGAAAAAACTAAAATAACTGCAGAAGA
>JAENZK010000452.1 GCA_016841285.1 Guptibacillus hwajinpoensis
CCAGTATAACAAAACGCTGCAAAAAGGCCAACAAAAAGAACGTCCCTTTGTTGGCCTATATGGCTGTGAAATCAGGGTGCAAATAGTTCAATATCTCATAGGAAAGCTGTAAATGCAGAAGCGTTTTAGAATCATTGAGTTTTATTCCCAATACCTCTTCAATCTTCCTTAACCTGTATGACAAGGAACTGCGGTGTATATACAAATCTTTAGCCGTTTTAGCCTGAGATCCATTGTTTCTCATATAAGCGTATAAGGTCTTTGAGAGTTCCTTGTCATACGTCATTAATGTGTCTAAGGCGGGATGACAAAGATTTTCTATGTTTTCTTGCTTTGAACACATATCTATCAAATCGTAAAACTGAAAATCTATATAGCGGTAAATGGGCCCGTCAATATTCATCCGCAATCCTAATTGCACTGCTTTACTTGCCTCAAGATAAGCTTTTCTTATCTCAATAAAATCGGAAAAAGAACTACTTATTCCTGCACAAGTCATGGTGGTAGATAATAATTCTTCGAATTTAGGAAGGTAATAATTAAAAGACTTGAAAAAGGAACAATCAATGACCATGACGATGCTCCTTTCGTAGATTATGCAGGAATTGCACCTTAAAAGATTAAAGATTTTATTTCTTAAAAAGGCTAATTCAAAACTGGAATCTAAAGAAAGCGGTGATTTAACAACAACGACTGTGTAATTATTACTGATTGAATAATTGAAGTAGTTGGAGATCTTATCCAAATCACTGCGGGACAGTGTTTTACCGTCCAGGAGGTCGGCAAGTGGATAGGCAAAATTGCTTTCAACATTAAGTGACAACAACTCATTTTTTTGCAGTTCCAAAGATAAGATCTGAGAAATAAAGACGGTTAGATCGCTTGTAGCAATGTTAAAAGGGGTATCAATTTCGAAGATGGTTAAAATGGCTATGTTCTCTTTTTGCATCCAAATATTTAGACATATCATTGGGCTATGATAGCCCTCACAAGTATGGAAAAAAACTGGTTTATCTTTCTGATCCAATTTAAGGATATAATCTTTCGTCAAATAATAAGTATCGCTCGCACCGGTCACATATCCATTATGTCTTGTGGTTTCATCAATACTTCTCCAAAGCTCTGCATTTTTCGGCTCTGAGGCAGTAATCGCCAGTATTTTAAAGTTGCGATCGGTAATGGTTATGGGATTGCCAAATAAGACCGAAAGCTCATCTGTCAAATACTGTAAGCCCTTATTCTTTTCGACAATTTGCAAGAGTTGACTGTAAACATCAAAGTAGTAAAACAAAATATCCTGAATTAAGTTAAACAACTCCGAAAGGTCCATTAAGTTTTTAAAAAGAATTAAATTTGTATGCGGAAACATTTCATGATTAAAATCATTATCCGTGTCTTTGATACAAGCAATGTATTGTGGAATATCGCCTTTATATTCAGAAGTAAGATATGACAGGGTGGTTATGTATAAAGCATCTGAATCAATTGATGTATGTCCGGCTTGAAGAAATTTTATCTTTGATACTTGTTTTGCCTCTGACATAATGCACTGGAAATATTCAAAATCCACATCAAATAATCGGTCTACTATCATTGGCAACGTTATCTTCAATTCAACCATCCTTTTTAGGCCAACTTAGCATCCACATATTATATTATTTTCCTACAATTATATGATTTTTTCGTCAAATTTTCAAGAGATTGTATGATGATTACCCCGTTTACGAGGAATAAACTTAAGTTGAATATAAGGGTGCACGTGAATTTAACGTGTTATTTCTAATCCCCAGGCAGAGGTAAACAACAAAAGAAACAACGCAAAAAATTATATTTAATCTACATGGCTTGAACGAAAGCAGCGTATTTAGGCGTTGGCCTGTTCCAGAGGCTTATTATCTCAGCGCAGCCCCCACGTCCAGCGGGTGGCGCTAATTTTATGTTGTGAGCTTTACCCCCTGACATATTTGGCCGAAAGGGTTGGCAAAGAGCATAGGTTCGATATTGGAAATTTCTGTAGAAGCAAAGGGGTGTATATGTGAGTAAACAGAGGAAGGAATTATCGAAAATTTTATCAACAAGAAAAACAATCCTTATGATAATTGCTGTATTACTTATTGTTGGGGGCGGAACAGGTACAGCTTTGCTCACGGCTAGCACAAAACCTGCGTTTTGTGCCAGCTGTCATAATATGGAACCCTATTATGCCTCATGGGTGAGCAGCGGCCTTCTGGCCAATGAGCATGAAATTGCCGGCGTGACCTGTCATGATTGCCACCAGGAGTCCATTTCGGCGAAAATTGGCGAAGGGGTAAAATATATTACCGGAGACTATGAAACCCCGATGGATAAGCGTAATTTCGGAACCAGGGAAATGTGTTTAAAATGTCATTCCAGCGCAGGTACTGGCAAACCAAAGGGAGATACATTTGAAAATGCTACGAGTAAGACGGATTTCGATGAAGGGAATACTAATGAGAAACACAAAGATAACAAGGATTGCACAGAATGTCATAGT
>JAENZK010000030.1 GCA_016841285.1 Guptibacillus hwajinpoensis
CTTTGTGAATTCGGTGTATATACATTAACTAAATAAAACGAATCAAATTCCAATGTAATCGCTCTGCCTTCATAATCCTCCATATGATCACCCAATCCATATGCAACAGAAAGGGGCTTTATTTTGGTGAAAATTGCCGTTCCCGAATACCCTTTTTTCACAGCATAATTCCAATACT
The DNA here is from genome assembly GCA_016841285.1 of Guptibacillus hwajinpoensis. Taxonomy (GTDB): domain Bacteria; phylum Bacillota; class Bacilli; order Bacillales; family Bacillaceae_J; genus Schinkia. The sequence continues at coordinate 179 of JAENZK010000030.1, forward strand.
GATTGTAGTTTTCAAGCTTTAGATCTATTTGTCCTTCCTGTAATTTAGTTTCTTGAACACAAAAAATATCCGCATCTATTTCATTAAAATAGTCTAAAAATCCTTTTTTGACACAGGCTCGAAGGCCGTTCACGTTCCATGATACCAGTTTCATAACAAATATATTCTCCTTTAATTCCATGCTTTATTTCATTGTAAGTTTTTTAAAAAGGCTCGTCCACAAATTACTCTCTTCATTTCCGTATGAATGGTTCCAACAAGAACCAAAATAACACTATCGAAAAAGCTGAAAAGGATGTTTTGTATGAAAAACATTTGGTTATTGTTGTTTTTCTTTTATTTTTACTTTTGTCCATCTATTATCCAAGCTGAAATTGTAAACACTAAAGAGGTGTATACATACGAATCCCTAACAGAAGATTTACGCGAACTTTCAAGACTCCACCCTGACTTAATAACATACAAATCGTTAGTAAAGACTCCCTATGGAAAAAAGATTTGGGCGATTAAAGTAGGTCATGGAAAGCCAACTGTGCTGCTACATGGTGCCCACCATGCCCGTGAATGGATGACGAGCACTTTATTAATGAAAATGATTGAGACGTATGCTAGTTCTTATAAAGATAAAAGAACAGTTGAAGGCTATCACCCAAACATTCTGGATGAAGTTTCAATTTGGTTTGTGCCTATGGTAAATCCAGATGGGGTTACATTACAGCAAATGGGACTATTCGCTTTCCCTAGTTACCTACATCCAAGTCTTGTTGAGATGAATAAAGGTTCGCTGAATTTTGTTAGATGGAAGGCCAATCTTGATGGAATAGATTTAAACCGTCAATACCCAGCCAATTGGGAGAATTTAAGAGGTGTGAGTAGTAAACCCAGTTATCAGTTCTACAAAGGAACCCGCCCATTGGAAGCAATAGAGGTCAAAGCACTCGTTGAGTTCACATCTGAAATTGAACCTGAAATTGCCGTTAGTTATCACTCCTCTGGGAATATGCTTTTTTGGGGATTTTATCAATGGGGTCTGACACATACTACAAAGTTTGCGATTGACTATTACAAAATCGCTGAGAAATTGGCTGATATAACAAAGTATAAGTTGGAAGAGCCGGAATCCCACCAGCAAGGCGGTGGTTATACAGATTGGTTTATTGAAGAATTTGAAAAACCAGCCTTGACAGTGGAAATTGGTTCTTTAATTGAAAATAGCAGCCTTCCACTTGACTCATTCTCTTCAATTTGGGAAAGCAATAAGGCGATAGGGTTATTCTTGGCCAAAAGGGCATTAGAAAAACGCATAAATAACCATAATCATATTATGTAAACTAATATCTTCTCCCTTTCATTTCTTTAGCATGTTTTTGTAATTACTTTATATTTTTATGTTTGACACAATTTTGTAAATTATTTATAATTTTCTTAACATTAAAATCCGTAAAATTAAAAATCTCATTAGAAGGTGATGTGAAATAAGGTGAATCCTTTTATTCTCGTAGCTGTCATGATTTTAGGAATTCATGTTGGACTTAATTTGGACAACATACTTAACAAGATCTTGTAAAACACTCTAAATACTACAAAAATAAAGGGACTGCATTTACAATAGTTAAATGCAAGTCCCTTCTATAGTTCCAAGTACAGCCCTTGTAATAATTTCAATTGCTATATAAAGTGCATCATGATTAAATGACATGTTAGGATGATGTAGCCCAGGGGCTAAATCACACCCAAGCCCAAGCATTATTGCCTTAATAGCTGGTTTTTCCTTTGTATAAAAATGAAAATCCTCCCCACCCGGTGTCATGATTGGACCAACAAGTCCCTCTGTTCCAAGGGTGTCTTCTATCGCCTTTGCCAAAAGTCGTTCCGCATGAGGATTCGCCACTGCGGCATATACTCTACCTTTTTGTTCAACTGCTAATTCACATTGGTATAAAGTAGCCAATCCCTTAATTATGTGGTCGACTTTTTCAATCAATTGTTCCATTGCTTCATTCGTCTGGGCGCGTAAATCAAGACTAAACTTGGCTGAACCTGGAATAATATTCGCATTTGTACTGCTACCAGCAGAAACATGTGTCATTTTAACGGAATATGGTACAAACGGGTTCAGGCGAATTCCTTTCATTTGTTCAACAATGGCGGTAATAACTTCAATAGCATTGACTGTTAAATGTGGTTTGGCAGCGTGTCCATCGTAACCATGAATCTCGCCCAATAATGTTGTAGTTGCACCATGGATGATACCTGATGATGCTTGACCGAACCTTAGTTCCTGAATAGGGCGTAGATGAACCCCATATAGGAAATCAACATCATCTAGCACCTGTTTTTCGACCATTTTTAATGCGCCTTCCCCGACTTCTTCAGCAGGTTGAAAGATAAATTTTATAGTTCCTGGGAACGTTGCTTTCATCTTTTTTAATAATAATAAAACACCTAGAACAATCGTCATATGTGCATCATGCCCACAGGAATGGTTAGCCTGGAATGCTCCGTTTACTTCTTGAAATAGAGCATCCATGTCAGATCTGATGCCAACTGTAATACTACCTTCTCTTTTATTACCTAACCATGTCCCAATGACCCCGGGAATATCGTCAAACCGCTTAACTTCTAGTCCATTCTTTTCAAGGAATCTTGAGATATAGTTTGTTGTTTGAAGCTCTTTCCAGCTTATTTCGGGATTTTCATGTAAATGCTGAAATATATTCAAAATTTCCGGTTTTAGTTCCTCTATTAATTTTTTCACGATACTATACTTCCTCTTTCTTAATGAATATCACGTTTTCGGAAATTACCACCCTTAACCTCAGTAACATCATAAATTGCTACAAACGCCTTTGGATCAATTTCCTGAATGATTTCTTTCATTTTACTTTCTTCCAACCGGTTAATAATACAAGTAATCTCCTTGAATTGTTCATTTGAATATCCGCCAAGTGCCAGTGAATATGTTGCACCGCGACCTAACCGGTCACGTATAGTTTCGACCATTAATTCCGGTTCCGTTGTTATAATTTTAAAGGATTTCAAGCCGCTTAAACCTTCCTCAACAATTGGTATCACTTTTGAGGCGATAAAGTAAGCAATTGCTGATAAAAAGGCACCTTGAAGACCAAAAACAGTGGATACTACAATAAACACAAACATATTCAAAAATAGGATCAAATCACTTGTTCCAAACGGGGATTTTCTAGATAGTAATACTGCTAACATATCAATCCCATCTAAAGCACCGCCATTACGTAAAGCCAACCCCATTCCAAAACCGATGATAATCCCACCTACAACGGTTACTAACAATGTATCCCCTTGAATAATGGTTGGAATATGGTGCATTAGGCTGGTACTGACCGCTAATGTGGCGATCCCAATTACTGAATAAATTGCAAAACTTTTACCAATTTGTTTATATCCTAAATAAACAAATGGGATATTTAATAGGGCGATTAAAAACCCAAGGGGTAAGCTGAATAATTGAGAGCCAACAATACTAAGACCAGTCACACCTCCATCTGAAACACGGTTCGGGATTAATACTGATTCTAGTCCATAAGCTGTTATGATGCCTCCAATAATAACCAATAATGCACGTGAGACAATCTTTAATTTATGGATTTTTTGCTTCTTAGTTTTACTCATAAGAATTTCCTCGTTTCATTTTTTACATATTATTCCTTTGGTTATTTTAACATACGTAAACCTTTTAAGATTATATTTTTTTGCAATATATAGTTGGATATTTTGTACTGATTATTACAAAACTATAACGAATACCATGAAAGAAGGGAATTTCGATGCGTTTTATTCGTTGCTTTCTTATTTTAGTAATTCTTTTTATGGTGTTTGTAAGATTAGCTTGTTTCCCTATTTTAGCGCATGCCACAAGCTACCCTTTGCAAGCAAAATATCCAGACATAATGATTTACAAAGCTCACACAACACAAAAGGTGGTAGCCTTATCATTCGATGATGGCCCGGATCTACGGTTTACACCTTTAATTTTAAATATTCTTAACAAATATGATGTGAAAGCAACCTTTTTTTTATTAGGAACAAGAGTCCAGACCTATCCGAATATCGCAAGACGCATATATAACGAAGGTCATGTAATTGGAAATCATACTTATTGGCATCCACAGTTGACAAAAACAGGTGTTCAAAATATGATTTGGGAAATTGAAAAAAACGAAAAAGAAATCCTGTCCATTACAAATGTGAAAACAAACTTATTCCGAGCACCATATGGGGCATTAAACGAAGAACTTGTAAAACAATTGGAGGAATTGGGCTATCGAGGAGCCGGGTGGTCTGTAGATTCAGAGGACTGGAAAAGCTTGTCATCTGCTAAAATAAAACAAAATATATTGAACAACATTCACCCCGGGGCCATTATCCTAATGCATAGTGCTGGACATTGGACACAGGACTTGACAGGGTCGGTTCTAGCTTTAAATGAACTTATTCCATATTTGAAAGAGGAAGGATATACTTTTGTGACGATCCCGGAACTTTGGTCGATAGAGCACGGGAATATAAACAAATAGCAGGAGCAAATTCGGTTAAAATTGCCCTGCTATTTTTAAATTATTGTGAAATATTTCCGCCTGCTACTCTATCTCCTGAATTACCTGATGGATCCGTTTTTTCATCATCCTCTTTGGCATGAATGATTAAAGATTTACCTAATATGCTGTTATTTACACCTTGATCAAGGGATAGTCCGTCAAGTACTATAGCTTCATCGATCTTTCCGTCTTTATCAGCAACAAGGTTTTGAATATCCCCAAGATGTGCCCCTTTAGGGTTTTCATGTCCATGTTGTTTTCCAGTCGGATTAAAATGTCCGCCAGCTGTACTAAAATCTCCATTTGTTATTGGTTTTTCATGAATGTGAAAACCGTGCTTTCCAGGTGTAAGACCACCTGCGTTGACTTTGACGATTACCTGCTTACCCATTTGTACTAAACCGGCAACTCCGATTACGTCCCCTTTGGTGTTGTACAATTCAAGATATGTAGTGATGAACTTATGCTGTCGACCGTTGGATGTAAAATAAGTGTAAGAGTAATTGTAAGTTGATGGAGCAGGAAAACTTGTCACACTTTTACTATCCTTTGCATCATTTTCTTTGGCTGCCCCAATAAATCCATCTGGTAAGAAAACAACGGCAAGTAGCAGCATGCCAACTATAAAAAGCACGCTAAGTATAGCAAACTTTTTCATTTTTTTCACTCTCTTTCTTTTTAATTCATTTTTTCGGATGTATTTTACACTAACCCATTATGTCTAGATATTTAGATTGTCAAACCTATAAATGTATTATTTCTCCATAAAACAAATGAATTATCATCCCCTATTTTTACTATAACTATATTATGTAAACTAAAATTTAGATTAAACAAAAAAGCGTTTGGAAACTAGTTTGTTTCTAACGCTTTAATTTTTATCTAATTATTTGAAGACGGGCCAAATACATCCTCTACCTCTTTTTTCAATAAAATTAAGAGTGGAAAATCACTTTCATATCCAAGACTCTTAACTAGCTCGGTATAATACCACTTTTGCATTTCTCGTCCTCTTTTGAATCGATTCCAAGTTGCTTCCCCATGGTTTGTAAGGTCACGTTTAATCGATCTAAGGTTGTGTAGTTTATCAGCGCAAGCGACTTGTCGTACAGTAAGAGGCGCGCTTTTCAAGTAGTCAATCGTATGCCTTTTCCTATCCTCCCAGCTCGCTCCCTTATCAGGTTCTGAACAACCTTTAACGATAATAAATACTTCTTCACCGAAATTGTTCAAAATATCTTCTTCAGTCGTATCTGTATCTTCCAGTGTATCATGAAGGATCCCGGCAATGATGGCCTCTTCACTACATTCAGCTTTTTGCAAAATCATTCCAACACCGACTGGGTGGCTAATATAGGGGATGTCTGTTTCTTTTCGGTTTTGATTGCGATGTGCTTTTGCAGCGAATTCAATTGCTTGATCAATTATATACATTGTGAATACGCCTCCATAATTATGTAAATAGTCGTTTATGTTTTCCTAATTGTACCATGAACCTAAAAAAATGTCGTTTCCCAATGAAAACGACGTTTTACTTTCAAACTTTACCTACATTTGTTGTCCCCAAACTTGATTGCCTCCATACAAAATGGTACGTGCTATCCCGATAAAGTATTCCGATTCCCTAATAATATGATCCAGCACAGTTTTTGCGATCACATTATCCTTAGCCACCTCACTTTGGGTTTTAATCTGACGGCACAATTCGACAAATTTCATACTTTCATCTAAACAGTGTGTTATAAGTTGAATAACCTGCTGTTGAAGTTGCTCATATATATATGTGTTTCGAACCACTGTTTCCACATAACTTACAACAATTTGATGGGTTTTTCCAAGAGCTTGCTCCCATTCTTTAAGTGCATCCACATATTGTTGCTCTAAATTTACTAACAGTGCCCGAATGACAACTGTGTGCTCTCGTTCTTGTTCCTTCCAAAACTCCGCTTCATCCAAAATCCGCAAGGGCATTTGCTGTCCATAATAAAATTGCATAATCATCCTCCCCTATTTTTGAAAATGAACTCATTTAAATATATAGATTCATGACAAGGAATATTACTTTTGTCCCTGTGCGAGATAATCTATCACACAATGTTTGAGCCCAAATATAAATAATCTGGGGATATATCTAGTTCATTTTTGGGAAACCCACATATGTTATTTAACAAATGTATAGGGAGGTGTGTATGGATGGGTGCTGTTGCAGGTGGAGCATACTATGGAGGCGGTTTTGCGTTACTCGTAATATTGTTCATCTTATTAATTATTGTAGGCTCAGCTTACATTGGATGGTGCTAATAATAATTTGAAATAATTAATTTATATTTAACCCTTGGTTACGTACAACGCTGCTAGCGAGCCAAGGGTTAATTTTTGAGTTTCAAGGTTCTAAATCAGTACAACACCTAAATACACGGTATCCTAGTTTTTCCTTATAAAATAACGTAAAATATTCATGCTTTTCTATAATGTCATAGCACTTTTCATCAATATTTTCTGAAAGTGAAAAATCAACTGCTAATTGAATTTCATTTTCGTCCAGCTGTTGATCAATTTGTTCTACACTTATATTATTAAAACCTGCTCTCTGAAAATAGCCAAGCCATTCGGATTCGGTAAGAAGCTGTGTAACACCATAAAAATCACAAATTGATTTTTGATCTTCTTCAGAAAGTGGCTTTTCAAGCACCATTTCGATAGCCAGCAATATACCTCCAGGCTTTAGCACTCTTGTGTACTCCGGAATGGTTAAAGCAAGATCCGTGAATGCTGTTACTGATTCCGAAAGTATAAAATCAAATGATTGATCATTAAAAGGGAGATTTCCAGCATGCCCATGCAAAATTTTAATCGGTAAATTTAAGGATAAAAATCTTTGTCTTGCCTTATCTATCATTACTTTATTAGAATCCAAGGAAGTTACTTTACAGTTTAATTGATTTGAAATGTAAGCAGAAGTTTGACCCGTTCCACACCCAACGTCCAGAATAGACTTTGTTTCGTCTATTTTTTCTTTTGCTAAAATATATTTTGTTAAAGGAAGACTACCAGGGTGTGCACCCCCAACCCCAAAATATGCCAGACAATTTTGATATGTGTATTCCATCCTCAGCCCTCCTAGGTTTTGAATTAACTATATTTGTTTTAAAAAGCGATACTCCATTAGGAGTATCGCTTTTTAATTTAGGATTTTTTAATAGCAAGCAGCTGCGCCAACGATGATTAATAAAATGAACAGTACTACAATCAACGCAAATCCATTACCGCAATTTGCTACTGGTGCAACAACTGGTCTACGGCACCATGGTGCACCAACAAAACCTCCACCGTAGCCACCATAACCAAACCCATATCCTCCGTAACCAAACATACTTTTTCCTCCCTCAATTAATTTTTAACATCAATATAATTTATGCATTTTGAAAGTTGGTGTAAGGGCGTATACCTTTCTTAATAAACCTATTTTTTTACCAAAAGAACCATGGAAGTATAGCCAATCCAGCTATAGCACCTAAGGCAATACCTAAGCCAAATCCTCCCCAGCCCCAGCCCCAACCGAATCCATAACCAAATCCTCCTAAGTTTCTAGGACCCCCAAGTGGCCGCAAATAGACCATATTAGGTGTAACACGGTTGATGAATCCTCTATGAACTCTTCCATCATGGGTTCTAATTTCAACTGCCTTCCCCATACATCTGTTACACAATGCATGGTAATGTCCAACTGACATTCCTTCACCCCCATTTCTTTTATACATAAGACATCTTATGCACAAATATGTACATCCGAAAGGACAAATGAATTAGGGGTTTAGTGGAATATTCTTTACTAATAGGAAATTTAAATTAAAAATGGATATAGACGATGTGATTTATTAACAATTAATTCAATGGCCTATACCAAACAAACAAACTTGAATATTAATAATATTGGATTCAATTATTAAGAGTAGGAGGGAACTAAGTGTCTGAACGTAAGGAGACTAAAGTGATTCATGTTGACAAGTTAATCGTTCACGCAAAAGAAGTGGAAATTATTCATGAACGAAATGATGAACACCAACATCATATGCCAAGAAGGCCTAGAAGAGATCCGTGGGGGTTCTTTTGGGGTGGGCAACGACCAGAACAAGACGAAAGAAATGGGGATTATGAGGAAGGACGCAACGATTAAGAGGACAAAATAACCAATCACAAAAGACCCCTTTTTTCAGGGGTCTTCCCTTTATTAACTATCTTTTTTTTCGGAGATTTTCTTTTGATAATACTCTTCAGTTACATTGAACTTAATTGTGAGTGGAACTTCTCCGGCAACTTCTTTTTCGATGATATAGTGTGAATCACTCTTCCTAACTTCCGACTCATTACAATCAGTCATAATTTGAATTGTCAATAATTTATTAGACGGTAACATAGTGATCCGGGGGTTTCCTTCCTTTATTATTTTTTTAGTAAAAAATCTTTTATTAAAGAAAATTGTAAATAGGAGTTCATTTCCACTCTTTGAAACATTTTTGACCTCAAATAAATAGGAGTTATCTACCTCTATTAAATTATCTTTAGAAATACCTTCAATCTCCAGGAATAATTGCACGCGATCATCTTTATAAGGAGAAATTCTTATTTTTGTTTTTGCCAAGACCTTCCCTCCCATCATTGTTTCACCAAACTATTATATCCGTTTGGACGTGAAAAATTACTAATAAAATTTTTGTATAATGGGAGTAAAAAGAAATCCTAGAGATTATCCAGATTAAAAATTTCAAGCTTCACTAGTTGTTTTTTATCTATCTTTCCAACATGTGTTTTGGGAAGCTCATCAACAAAAATGAATTTTTTCGGTACCTTGTAGCTCCCTAACTTTTGTTGGCAATAAATTCTCAATTCATTTTCAGAAATTGCGTTCTTCTTCAAAACGACGTAGGCAACGACCATTTCTCCCCACTTATCATGTCTTACACCAATAACGGCAACTTCACTGACGTGTGTATTCTCAGCTATAGTTTGTTCCACTTCCAATGGGTACACATTTTCACCGCCAGTGATAATCATGTCTTTCATTCGTCCCACAATATAAAAATATCCATCTTTATCTTTTTTCGCTAAGTCACCGGTCAAGAGCCAACCTTTTATCTTTGTCGCTTTTGTTTGTTCAGGATTGTTCCAATAATGATCAAAAACATGGTAACCCTTTATTAACAGTTCTCCTACTTCATCCGGAGCTGCTTCTGTTCCATCCTCTTTTATTAGTAATGCCTCGTTAAACAACATCGGCTTTCCTACTGAACCTAGTTTGTTCGGAACATCACTTGGATCAATATAAAAATTATTGGGTCCCGCTTCTGTCAGCCCATAACCTTCCTTAAATGTGAGCCCCTTTTGTTTATAAGCTTGATAGATTGAGTGGGAGCAAGGGGCACCCCCTGATAAAAATGTGTGCATCGATGGGAATTCCGAATGTTGAAAGCCATTCGTTTCTATAACCATATGGTGCATTGTTGGTACAAGCAATACAATCGTACATAACTCTTCGTTAAGCAAAGCAACCGTTTTCTCCGGGTCAAATTTACTTGTAAAAACAACTTTTCCACCAATCTGCAAGAGGGGCATCGTTAATGAAAACAGCCCGCCGGTATGGAACATTGGTAAAACCGTTAAGGTCGAATCATCCCTGTTTATATTCCAACTTAAAATTGTGTTCGTTGAATTGCAAAAGATTGATTGATGTGTAAGCACAACACCTTTTGGTTTACCGGTTGTTCCCCCTGTATAGATAATGGCTAATGGATCATCCTTGTGTATTGAATTTACTAATTTTATTTCTTTTTCTGAGTGCAGGTACTGTTCATAATTGTGGCTATCAACATTTATTGTCGGGAAGGCGACTATATTTTCAATCAGTTCCTTTACCTCCGAATGATACGCGATTAAACTTGGGGTACAATCCCGTATGATATATTGTATTTCCGTATTTGATAATCTCCAATTCAAGGGAACAAAGATTGCTCCTATTTTTTCGCAAGCAAAGTAAATATCAAAATAACTGATGTGATTAGGGGATACTAAAACGATCCGATCCCCTTTTTGAATACCTAAACTTAAAAAATAAGCCGCAAGATGTTCGGCTCTATCATTTAATTGGGTATAATTCCAACATTCTTTCGTATCACCATCTACTACGGCTATCCGATTAGGTGTAATTCTTGCTCTATTTTTCAGCCAATCTACTTCCCAAGACATATGAATCTCTCCTTTCCGGGATACATGGTTGGTGATAAGGCGGTAAGTCGAGGGTCGGGTCCGCGGGATCGGGAACTGTGTCCCTGTCAGGCGGGACACAGTTCCCGACCCTCTGGCCTAATTTATTCATTTAAAAATCCCACTATTTCATTCACTAACTGTTCGATGTCATCTACTAATGGTGAGTGACCACAGTTTCGCAAAACCTTTAGTTTTGCGTTTACTCCGAGGTCTTCGATAATTTCTCTTGTCATTTTCTCAGAAACAACGAGGTCGTTTTCACCCCATAATACAAGTGTAGGCACACTAATATCCTTAGCTTGATTCGTTCCTTCGTTGATTCCATTATGACCACTACTTATATTAAATATATTTAAAGCTTGATAGACATCAACTAAGTTTCTCTGAGTCAACATATCTTCCAAATAATCATCATAACGTGCCGGATCAGGTTTGTTATTGTTATAGATAACTAGGTCCCACATATTTCGTAAAAACAATTTGTCTTTGTGTTGGTATGCCCCGAGGACAGGGATCGCTTTTGTGAAATCTTTTGAGACTTCTTCCTTTTTTATTAAGCGTACTTGTTGTCCAAAAGCATTGACAGAATAAAACGGATAGCCTCTAGTTGAAGCTGATGCCAGCAGGATTATTTTATTTACACTATTCGGATAATCTACCGTATATTGCATGGCCACAGCCCCGCCTGTGGACCAGCCACAGATAGAAAAGTCCTCTAATCCCATAGCTTCTACGAATTGTTTGACGTCCTCGCTAAAATCCTTAATCGTTTCGATTGGTTTATTATACGTTGAAATTCCAAAGCCACGTAAATCAACAGCATATACTTTTAAATTTTCTGGTAGAGCTTCCAAAACTAAATCCCAATGCTTTGAAGATGTCATGTTACCATGGATTAATAATAGTACATCTTCACCACCATCCCGCTCTCGATACCCTAGCGTTTCACCATTTGCCAACTTTACTGTTTTTAAAGTGATTTTCAAGTGTTTAGCCTCCCCAACGGATTGTTGTTGCTCCCCAAGCATAGCCGATACCGGCACTAACAAGTGTGACAACATCTCCCTCGTTTATTTTACCTTCCTTAAGACCTAGTTCAAGAGAAAGGATTTGATCGATTTGGCCAATATGACCATAGTCACTTAAATAAATGGCCTGCTCCTCACGTAAGCCTAATTCCTTCAAAACATAATCATGAGCTGATTTTTTCATATGCAAAATACCCAAGTAATCTAAATCAACTTCAGTATAACCACTTTTCTCAAGCGACTTCCGAATGACATGTAGGAAGTTTTTCATTGATTTTTGTTCTAACCTTACCTTCATACTTTCCGGGTCTGTCACATCTAAATAATTCAATTTTTTTGCAATCGCGTCAGCACTTATCGGATGTTTCGTTCCACCGGCAATGACAACGACATCTTCTGAAAAAGAGCCATCCGTGATCAAATGGGATTCAAGAAGCAGATTTTTCTGCAAGCCTTTTTTCAAAATAATCGCACCACCACCGGCTGCTAGATTATACATAAACCGGGTCCTTGGATTTTCATAATCGATGTAATCACAATTTCGATATCCCCCAGCAAGTAAAACGGTGTTAATATTACCATCAGCTGTCATCATATCCTTCGCTACCTTCAAGGCCATAACAGTCGTTCCACAACGAAGAGCCGCATCAAAAGCCCAAGCATTAATGGCCCCAATTTCCTGTTGAAGCTTGATTCCTGCAGTCCAAAGGGGATACTCTTTATGCTCTTCCCCAATGTAGATGATCAGATCAATTTCCTTTGGGTCTATATTTGCTTTTTTCAAGGCCCATTTTGCCGCATAAATTACCATTTGACATGTATGGTCAGTAATACCAGGAATCCTCTTCTGTTTAATACCTAGTTTATTTTCAACGACGTCAACTGGCAGAGAGGAAGCCTTAGCGATATCCGCACTTGTCATCACATGATTAGGAAGATAAACACCAGTACTTACTATTCCAATTGATGGTTGGCTCATTTTTTCATCTCCAAACTAGCCTCTTGTTTTGAAACGTCGTTTGCGGAAGAATCCATCGTTTGTTTCTTTATTTTCCGTCTAGCCCACCACTGTCTTGTTGTTCCGACAATTCCCTTTGGAAAAAACATTACAACCAGTATATAGATGATTCCAAAAAGAATCAGCCAACGTTCAAAAATCCAATGAACCTTTGCTAAATCTTTTAAACTATGTTGAGCTAATTCTATTAAACCAGAGCCAACAATCGCTCCTATTAACGTTCCGACTCCACCGATGATTGTCATCATTAACGCGTCCAAAGTTACCTCTATTGAAAAAACGGCAGTATTAACGAAACGCAAACTGATTGCATATAAAACACCACTTAATCCGGCGATGACACCGGCTATTACATTTGCGATGATCTTATAATGAATGACCTGATATCCAAGGGATTCTACCCGACGTTCATTTTCACGTATCGCGACCAACACTTTCCCCATTGGTGAATCTGTAAACCTTCTTAAAAATAAGTAGGTCAGGATCATACAGATGAGCGCAATAAGATATAAAGAGACTCGATCCTTAAATAAATCCGGAATCGGAAATGTAAAACCTTCGCCCCCCATTGTTAGTGAACGCCATTTCTCTGCAAGTACTAGTAATAATCCAGCGATAGCAAGTGTTAGCATCGCAAAAAAATGACTTTTTAACCGAAGTGTTAAAATACCAATTAATAAACTGAGTAAAGCACAAAGTACGACTGTTACGAGGATAGCTAGCCCAACATTAAAATAAGTTTCATCCAACTTCCTCATAAAAATGGCGATACTATAGCTGCCAATTCCAAAAAACATTGTATGCCCAAACGATACAATGCCGGTATAACCTAATAAAAGGTCATAACTCATTGCAAAAATTGCGAAAACAAACACATTCGTCATCAACACAAGGGTAGTTCTAGAATCATGAACAAAAGGGATTATGATTAAGCAGAAAGAAATCAGTATTAAAAACAAATTATATTTGGACCCTTTAGCTGAAAATATTTTGTTCATTGCTTCACCACCTCTTCCGACCCCAACAATCCGGATGGTTTGAAGATTAAAATAATCAGCATGATTAACATATTCACTGCAACAGCAAGGTCCGGTACAAAATAAGCCGCATACGCCCCTAAAATTCCAACCAAAATAGCTGCCATTGCTGAGCCAAGGACACTTCCCATCCCACCAATGATGACTACAATAAATGCCAAAATCCCGTACTCCAAACCGATTTCAGCATGGATGACACCGGAATATGGACCAAGTAAAATACCTGCCAACCCTGCCATCGCCGCACCCAGAATGAACACAAATAAAAATATTTTCCTAATATCAATGCCTAATGCCTGAACCATTTCTTTATTCATTACGCCGGCTCGAACGACCAATCCAAGTTTAGTTTTATTAAGTAAAAATAACAGCCCAGCAAAAACAATAAAACCGACAAGGATAATAAAAATTCGATATTTGATAATAATAATGTCTACATATTCCCAGCTACCGTTCAAAATAGGAGGAACTTTGGCTTCGATAATATTGGGCCCCCAAACTACTTTTACAAGTTCGCCCATGACGAGCATGGCTCCCAATGTAATCAAAATTTGTTGGATATGATTCCCATAGACTGGCTTAATAATAAAGCGCTCCAATACATAGCCTAAAAGAGCCCCACTTATAATTGCTGCGATCATGCCAATTATGAAGCTGTTTGTTTCCCCGTAAGTCCAAACTCCAACATAGGCCCCCCATAAAAACAAGGCTCCATGGGCAAAATTCAAAACATCCATCAACCCGAAAATTAACGTCAACCCTGCAGCTAATAGAAAAATAAGCATTCCTGTGGCTAATCCGTTAATCGTGATATTGATCAAGATATCCAAAACAGCCATCCTCCTTTCTACACCTAGGCGATTCCGAGGTACTTTTCACGGAGTTCTTTATTTTCTTTTAATTCCTGCATCATTCCGTGATGAACGGTTCTGCCATCGTCGATTATATAAAAACGGTCGCCAATTGTACTTGCCATAATAAAGTTTTGTTCCACTAACACAACAGTTGTATTTTTCTTCATTTCGTTAATCGATTCCATTACCTTCTCCACAATGATCGGAGCCAGCCCTTTACTAGGCTCATCTATTAATAACAACTCATTTTTATTCACATAGGCACGTGCAATTGAAAGCATTTGTTTTTGTCCGCCACTTAAATATCCTCCTTTTTTCTTCCAAAATGTTTTTAAATCAGGAAAAAGATTTAAAATATAGTTCAGACGCTCATCTGTTTCCGCATCCTTTTTCTTCATCGCAACCTTCATGTTTTCTTCCACGGTTAATCCATTAAAAATACCTTGATCCTCTGGTACATATCCAATCCCTTTATTAGAAATCTTAGGTGTTTGCCATTGCTGGATTTGTTCTCCTTTGAAAGAAATTGCCCCTCTGGAAACAGAATTCAACCCCATAATAGACCTGAGAGTAGTTGTTTTTCCGGCTCCATTTCTCCCAAGTAACACGGTCACTTCCCCCGCTTTCACCTCAAAAGACACGCCTTGTAAAATATGATATTGCTGGATATGTGTATGGATTTCATCTATTTTAAGAAGCGTCATCGTATAAACCTCCTAAGTAAGCAGACTGGACTTGTTCGTTGTTCATAATCTCTTCCGGTACCCCGTCAGCTAACAGCCTTCCATTAAAAAGCACCATGATGCTGTCTGATAAATCTAGAACCATATCAATCTTGTGTTCTATCAATAAAATAGTTCGATTTCTTTGTTCTTTAATATTTTGGATCACCTCTAATATTTTGGGGACCTCCTCCAGCGACATTCCGGCAGTAGGCTCATCCAATAACAGAAGCTCTGTATTTAAGGCTAATAGCATAGCAATCTCCAGCTTTCTTTTCTCTCCGTGTGCTAAATTCATCGCTAATTCATTAGCTTTATTTTCCAAAAGCACCAACTTAAGTAGATCGTCGGCTTTCCTATTAATCTCCTTAAATTTACGAAAGTGAGAGAACATTTTATAACGAATACCAGCTTCAGACTGAACAGCAAGGCGTACATTTTCATGACAGGTTAAATTTGGGAAGACATTTGTAATTTGAAAGGAGCGACCAATTCCTAAACGTGTACGGTTTGTTGGGGATAGATTAGTTATCTCTTTTCCTTTAAAAATCACTTTTCCATTTGTCGGTTTTAATTGTCCACTTAATAAATTGAAAAACGTTGTTTTACCAGCGCCATTTGGACCAATGATGGACTTTAGTTTATTTTTTTCCACTTTAATCGTTACATCTTGGACAGCTACATGACCGCCAAAGGCGATTGTTAGATTTTTAGTTTCAAGGATCGAATCCATATTTTTCACCATCCTTTAGTTTACGTGGGAGGACAGCGGGGCCCTCCCATTTTACAGGTCAACCTAGGTTAGTTTTGAACTGGTGGTGCCGTTTCTTCTGGTGAAAGTTCTCTAATAAATACCGGAACTGGGTAATCAAAGCCATCTTTTTTCTCAAGCTTGATGGCATATAATGTTTGTAATGCTTGATGATCTTCAGGCCGGAACGTCATTGTTCCTTTTGGTGTTTCAAATGACATTCCCTCCATTTTTTCAATTAAAGTGTCAGCACTAGCATCCCCATTCGTAGTTTTAAGCGCTTCCACAATTGCGATCGCTGCAGTCATACCACCAGGAGTAAATAAATCAGGTGTTTCACCATTAAAACGTTTTTGATGTTCTTCCACTAACCAATCATTAACTTCATTTTTAGGTAATGTATAATGGTATACTGTAAAACCTTCCATTCCTACTGCATCCTGCATTGTTTTTAGTGCCGCGATATCAGGCGCTCCTGTTGAAAGCTTGATTCCCTTTTCTTGAACCTTCATGTCTGATATTTGTTTCCATGGTGGATTAGCTCCAGCCCAGATCACGTATAGATAATCTGATTTTGAATCAATAATGCGTTGAATATTAGAAGTAAAGTCGACTGAATCAGGTGCAGCATATTCTTCAACTGCGACCTTAGCCCCTAAATCTTCTGCGGCCGTTTTAAACGCGGCTACTCCATCACGGCCAAAGGCAGAGTCAGGTGCCAATGTTGCAATCGTTACGCCCTCTTTTGCAATCGCTGCCGCTCCGGCAACCGCATCCTGTGAAGAATTGCGTGCTGTACGGAAAATATATTTATTCCAGTTCGCCCCTGTGATTGAATCCGCAACTGCAGGTTCTACGATCATTATTTTTTCGTATTCTTCTGCTAACGGGAGTACGGCTAAAGTATCACCCGAAGAGCTTGAACCAACGATAAAATCTGCTCCTTCATCTAGTAGCTTCGTAGCTTTTTGAACAGCGACATCCGGCTTAGTCTCTGTATCTTCAACAACAAATTCAATCTTTTTCCCTGCGACCTCCATTGTTCCATTTGTTGCGTAATCTAACCCAAGTTCAAAGCCCTTCAGCGTTTGTTTTCCATAGGCCTCTAACGCCCCTGTTAAAGAGGCAAGAACTCCTATTTTAATCGTTCCTTTTTCATCAGACCCTCCGCTTGTATCATTGCTGTTTGGTTCACTTTGACCGCTGTTATTACTCGAATTACCTCCTGTTGAATTAGAACCGCATGCTGTAACGAAAAGCATCATCACGATCATCAACAAGCCTAGCCATCCAAACCTTCGTCCTTCACGCTTCATCTTCAAATTCCTCCCTTATTTTTACTGATGGGTAATAGTATTTTTATTATGGAACATCGAAGTTACAAATGAGTTACAACTGGGACGGAGTTCCCGACCCTCTGGCCCGGGACAGAGAACCCGACCTGTGGCTCATCCCCATTGGATGGCGGTTGCAGCCCATGTATAGCCAGTTCCCGCGCTAACAGCGACGGCTAAATCTCCAGCATTAAGCTGCTTTTTCTGTTGGGCAAGATGGAGGCCGATACAAGGATCAAGTGCAGACATATGACCATAATGATCTAAATAGATGGATTGTTCTTCATTTAACCCTAATTGTTTCAGCAATTCATGATGCATTGATTTTTTAGTGTGAAGAGGCAGCAATAAATCAATATCTTCCACTTTAAAGCCGCTTTTTTGAACGGCTTCTTTTACTACCTTTACAAAGTTTGGAACACTCACTAGGTCTAATCTTTCTTTCATATCTTGCGGATCAGTCACATCTAAATAATGTAATCTATTTTTAATAGAGCTTCCTGAAGAACGAAGAACTGATCCTCCCGCCGGAATTTTTACATCATCGTGAAAGGAGCCATCCGTAATTATACTTGAACCTAATAAGCGTTTTTTTCCATTCCTTTGAACTAAGGCAGCCGCCCCTCCATCTGCGAAATTAAACATAAATCTTGATCTAGGATTATCATAATCTATAAGGTAAGATTCCTTACATCCTCCCACTAGAAGAATGTTCTGAATGGATTCATCAGAAACTAACATATCCTTTGCAACCTTTAAGGCGATCGGAAAGCACGAACTTACATTCATCAATTCATATGCATAAGCATTTTTTGCTTCTAATTCATATTGAATTTTAGCAGCACATGGCCACACATCATAATCCTTATAGGGACTGCCAAAATAAATAATCACATCAATCTCTAATGGATCAATCTTTTTTAAGATCGGCCGCGCTGCTTCAATCGCCATGTCTGAAGCATGCATATTTGTACTTGAAACATGTTTTTGATAAAGCCCGAATTTATCAATAATAACTTCTTCTGGAATACCAGTTTTCAGTGCTAAATCCTTTGCACTTTCAAAGTTTTCCGGAAAGTAAATACCGGTCTCTGTGATGCCAATGTTTTCAATCATTCCGTCAGCCCCTTGCAAATTGTTTTTTAATTAACGCTTTGTCAATCTTTCCTGTTGCATTTTTAGGTAAAACGCTTACAAACTGAATATCCTTTGGAACTTTGTATTTTGCCAAATACTGTTGGCAATGTACTTGAATAGCATTTTTTGTTAAGGTAGCACCCTTTTGTAAGGACACAATCGCGATTGGAACCTCTCCCCATATTTCATCGCTAACTCCTATTACAGCTGTTTCATGTACTTGGTCCAGTTTCGCGATTACCTGCTCTATTTCTAAAGGGTAAATATTTTCCCCACCTGATATGATCATTTCTTTTTTTCGTCCGGCAATATAAACAAAGCCGTCTTTGTCTTTTTTAACTAAATCCCCGGTTAAGAACCAGCCATCTTGAAATGAAGCAGCTGTTTCCTTTGGCAAATTCCAATATTCTTTAAAAATATTTGGTCCTTTAATCCAAAGCTCTCCAACCTCACCTGGGGCAACATCCTTCCCCGAATGATCGACCACTCTTATATCTGTAAACATGGCGGCTTTTCCGATTGAACCTTTGGATTCTAAGTAATGATCCTTCGTTTGTAAAAACACGGTAGGAGACGTTTCCGTCATCCCAAAGCCTTGACCAAACGGTAAGCCCTTTTCAATAAAAAATGAAATAAGTTCCAGCGGACATGGAGCGCCACCACTATAAAACCATCTGACAGAGGTTAAATCAGTATTATCAAAATTCGGATCTTTTCGGATAGAATCATGAATAGTAGGAACACCCATTATCAGCGTTATCCGATATTGCTCGATCAGTTTTAAAACCTGTGAAGTATCAAATTTGGAAGGAATAATAACGGTTCCTCCCATGAATAACACCGGCAATGAAAAAAGCCCAATTCCGCCAATATGAAATAATGGAAGTAGTGTAAGGGTAACATCGTTTGATGTAATATCTAAGGATAATTGATTATTCAACGCATTCCAAAACATATTTTCTTGTGTTAATACCGCCCCTTTTGGGCGCCCAGTTGTCCCTGATGTGTAACATATGATGAAAGGTGTGCTTCCATCTACATCCTGCAATGAAGTTTCCTCAGATCGATTTGTTTGAACCTGTTCGAGTAAAGCCTTTAACCCACCATCATGCCACATAACGGAAGTGATCTTTGTTCTATCAATTAATTGTTTTCCTAAGTCTTCAAACTCTTTCCCAATTATGATTGCTGCCGTTTGACTGTCATTCAATTGAAAGGCTAATTCAGCTGCTGTTAAGCGTGTATTTAGTGGTACAACAATACTTCCAATCTTCGCAGCAGCAAATAAAATCATCATATAATCGATCCCATTAGGGAGTAGAAGACCAAGTCGGTCACCTTTTTTTAGTAATAATCTTTCCTGTAAGCACTGTGCAATTACATTAATGTTTTCTGACATTTGCTTGTAAGTGACCTGATCATTTTCACCAATTAGGGCAAGTTTATTAGGAGCAATTTGCGCTCTTTTCTCAATCCAATAATGGATACCCTCCAACTTGTTCACTCCTTTTGATTTCCACTTATTCCATGGAAGATGATTCCCATCATATCTTCGAAAACAGATTCAGGTACATCGGCATTGCCCCAATATACCCATCGCATTCCGATAAATTGACTAATCCCCATCAAACTATAGGCAATCGTTTCTGGATCAAAATCAATCAAACTATCATCACTTTTTGCAGCTTCCCTTAATTCTCTGATATAACCTTCAGCAAGTCTTTGATAATAGCTGCGATATAAGTTTTCATCTACGAGTAGAGCTTGTTGCACAATACTATAAAGGTTGCGATGTTCTTTTACCCAAGAGAAAAATGTTCGAAATCCTATACGAAGCACCTTCTGGTAATCTTTGACCCCGCCAATTTCACCCTTGATTTTGCTGCGAAAGTCCTTGCTCATTTGTGTAATCAATTCTTCAAAAATGGCATACTTTGATGGGAAGTAAATATAGAAAGTTCCTTGGGCAACCGATGCTTCCTTTGTTATATCAACAATGGAAGCTTGAAAATAACCTGTTTCTCCAAAAACCTTTTCAGCGGCAACGAGCAACTTCTGTCTTGTTTTATTTCCTCTTTTAGTAAGGGGTGCTTTTACTTTTTTATTGGTATTTTCCTCTGAATATGAAATATGAATCACCTCTCATATTTAGGTTATTATGGTTCGGCTTAAAAAATGTTAAAAATAAATAAGGTAATGGAAATTTTCCAATACCTTATTTTGCTTCGAGCACCATCTTATACATGGTTGTTGTTGATTCTAATGGCTTTACACACATCTCTTTCTCTAGTATTTCACTGCATTTCTTGTACAGCTTTAATGCATAGGGTCGATTATTTTTGCGATAATAACAATAAATCAAAAGACGATAGGCTTCCTCCCAGCTAGGGTCAATGGCCAGGATTTCATCACAAAATCGAATCGTAGCATCAAATTCTTCTTTTGAAAGATGAAGTTGGGCTACCCTTTCCGCACCACGTAGAAACAAAATCCTTAGGCGATCACGTTCAGAAGCACTCCACCCGTCGTCTCCACGCTCTAATAAAAAGTCACCAATATACAATTGAAGTGCAGCTTTTAAAGTTTCCAAGGCTAATTCTTTATCTTTTTCCACAAGGCCAGCGTCAATCATTTTTTCAAATTGATCACGATCAATAACAATCTCTGCATTAGGATTTAATAAATAGCGGGAGTTGCTTCTTGTAATAAAATAGGATTTTGTCCGTGCTTTTCGATTGGGTTCAATCGCATTATTTAAGGCGTTTAATGCTACCTTAAATTCATTCTCAGCTGATTCTTCCCTGCTGTCGCCCCAAATGAGAGACAATATGTCACTCCTAGATAAACCATTTCTATAAGTGATTAATAGCTGTAATAGTTCTTTCGCCCTTTCTCTCTTCCATGCTTTTTCATCAACCTTTTGATCACCCAGCCAAACCTCAAAACGGCCCAATGTTTTTAAAGTAAGGGTGTATCCCGGGTGATAGGAAAGATCCTCTTTTACGCCTAAACTTTTTAGGAGTTCTTCAATATAGTCTGATTTAATCTTTTTATTTTTCGCAAAAAGAAGTAAAGGGAGAATAACCTGCAGATCATTTGGTCCAAACAATGTTTTTCTTATAAAAAAGAATCTGTAGTTGAGTGATTCAACGATGTGAAGAAGCTCCTCAAGATTTTTTTCTAACTCCTTTTCACACCCTTCTTGCATTCTAAGTAAACACAACCAAAAATGTGTTACCATTTCGCCAAATTGACTGTTACATTCCCGGAACGATACAAGGCAATCTTGAAATCTAATTTTTGCGTCTTCTACTTTACCATTTAAGTAAGCAGCCATCCCAATTGATAAGCGAATCAGGGAAGATAACCACCGGTCCTCCACCCTTTCTGTTTCTATTAAGGCTTTTTCACCATAAAAAAGGGCTAAACGGTAGTCATAATTTTTTCCATAAAATA
>JAENZK010000453.1 GCA_016841285.1 Guptibacillus hwajinpoensis
ATATTGACACTGTTCCAGTTAATAGCGAGCAATGGACTGTCGATCCCTTTTCAGCGGATATAAAGGAAGGAAAAATATTCGGCAGAGGAACATCTGATATGAAAGGTGCAGTGAGTGCTATGATTGCGGCTGCTATTAACTTTGCTAGGGATACAGAAAAGAAGTTCCCTGGTAAAGTTGTCATATCATGCTCTGTTCATGAGGAGTGTTTTGAAGGTGTTGGCACGAGGCGAGTCAGTGAATTAATCAAACCTGATTATGTCGTAATTGGGGAGGCAACCAATTTAAAACTAAATAGAGGTCAAAGGGGACGGGCTGAATTAGTTGTTGAAACGGTTGGAAAGCCAGCGCATTCCTCAAATCCGGAAAAAGGTATAAATGCTGTTTACCATATGATGAATCTTATTTCTGCTATTCGTGAATTACCTGTTATTGAACACGAAGTTTTAGGAAAAGGAATACTTGAATTAACGGATATAAAATCTTCTCCTTATCCAGGAGCATCTGTTGTCCCATCGTTGTGCACAGCAACATTTGACCGACGTTTATTAGTCGGAGAAACAAAAGAAAGTGTAATCAAACCTATTAAAGATTTAATCCAAAAACTTCAAGTAGATAACCAAGATTTTAAAGCATCAGTTAGATACAGCGTAGGGGAGGAAAATTGTTATACCGGTGCAAAAATCAGTGATGAGAGATTTTTTCCGGGTTGGCTATACGATGAGGAGGAGGACTTTGTCAGGATTCCTTTTAATGAATTAATTTCTATTGGAATTCTAACAGAACTATCGCATTATTCTTTTTGTACTAATGGCAGCCATTTTGCAGGTGAAGCTAACATACCAACCATTGGCTTTGGCCCTTCCCTAGAATCGCTGGCACATGTAGATGATGAATATATCGAGATCGATCAGTTAGTAAAAGCTACGGCTGGTTATGCGGCAATCATGAAAGCCTTGACTTCCATTAAATTAACAGAAAGGGAGAGTACTCAAAATGTATGATTTATTGATTAGGAATGGAAAAATTATAGACGGGACCGGGTCCCCATGGTATTATGGTGACCTTGCAATAAAAAACGGAAGAATAGTGCAAATTGGAAGGCTTACAAATTGCCAAGGAAAAGAGGTAATTGATGCGAAACATAAAGTGGTGAGTCCGGGTTTCATTGATATGCATACCCACTCAGACCTATTTATTCTAGATGAGCCATTAATTGAAGCGAAGGTTCGTCAAGGAATTACAACTGACTTGCTTGGTCAGGATGGTATCGCTGCTGCGCCTTTACCAGAAAAATATCGAACAACATGGAGAAAAAATCTAGCTGGATTAGACGGAAATCCATCAATAGAGTGGGACTGGACAAATATTTCGGAATATTTAGATAAGATAGAAAGAAATAAACCGAGCTATAATTTGGCCGTTCTTGTACCACATGGAAATATAAGGATGGAGGTTATGGGATTAGATAATCGACCTGCCACTGATGATGAGATAAAGAAAATGCAAGATGTTCTTCGTCGTTCATTACATGAAGGAGCAGTTGGTCTATCAACAGGTCTTATTTATCCACCTTGTTGTTTTGCTGAAATGAAGGAATTAGAGGCATTATGTGAGGTAATTGCTGAATATGGAGTACCTCTTGTAATCCATCAGCGAAGTGAAGGGGATGAAATATTAGAATCAATGCAGGAATTGATCGATATGATGAAAAGGTGTGGAGCCCATCTTCATTTTTCCCATCTAAAGAATTGTGGAAGGGATAACTGGCATAAGACACCTGAAATGATTAAGCTAATTGATAAAGCGAGAGAAGATGGATTGGAGATTACTTTTGATCAATATCCATATACAGCAGGCAGTACAATGTTAAGTGCAATTCTGCCTCCTTGGGCTCATGATGGCGGAACTGAAAAGTTGCTAGAACGATTGGAGGATAAGGAACTACGGCAAAAAATGATTCTGCAAATGTCAACTGCTTTTAAGGGATGGGATAGTATAGCCAAGTGGGCTAGATGGGACGGCATCATTATTACTTCTGTGGAATCTAATGAAAAACAGTATTGTGTGGGTAAAACCATTCAACAAATTACCAAAATTGATGGTAACAGTAATTGTGCCGAGGTTGCATTAGATTTGATACTACACGAAAAGAATGCTGTTGGTATGATTGATTTTGTAATGAATGAGGAATCTGTTATGACGTTTCTGGCACATCCTGCCGGTACAATAGGTTCAGATGGTTTATTGGGTGGTGAACCGCATCCCCGTGCCTATGGTTCATTTCCTCGTATTCTTGGGAAATATGTTAGGAAAGAGAGGGTACTACCATTAGAAGCTATGATTCGTCGTATGACTTCACAACCAGCAAGAATAATCGGTTTACAAGACCGTGGCATCCTTAGAGAAGGAATGATGGCGGATATTGTTATATTTGATCCTGAACAAGTTATAGATCAAGCTACGTTCGAGAAATCGCGCCAGTATAGCTTAGGGATTGACACTGTGAT
>JAENZK010000031.1 GCA_016841285.1 Guptibacillus hwajinpoensis
TATCCAAAAACCGTTGGATCAAAAAGGGGTATAGCCATCATGTCTAAGGTTTCATGTCATTTACGGCTAGGAGAGGTACCGCTTCATCTTTATCATATAACGGCTGGTTTTGTTGAGCTTGAACGCCAAGGTGTCATTAACCTTAGTGTTGAAAGGCTTAAGAGAGATAGTCATGAAAAAATGCCTTATAACATGATGGAAGTGATTATTAATGGCCAGACGCGAGTCCTGTATGACGTTAATGATGGGTACGATAATTTACTAAAAGAAAATCAAAGCTACGTTGAGTTTACGGATCGATTATTACAAGAATTTGATTTTTGTTTTAAAAGAAGCTATAGCGAATTTTATAATTCAAAACTAAAAAGTAAAAAGAAAATTTATCCACTTGGGTTAAATTATATGGTTACAGTACCAGGTAACATGGCTCATATGCCTTTACCAAATGATCCGTATCAGGAAAAAGTAAAGAAATTTATAAGGATGATCCCATTTTCATCCTATTATAATGGGCTATATAGGATTAATTCTTTTGAAGATATTCCTGAAAAGGATTCAAATCCAGAAATTCTTTTTATGGCTCGTCTTTGGGATATAGAAGGCGATTATGAAAATCAAATTTCTTCTGAAAAAAAAGAGGAACGTGCCTATATCAATCAAGTACGAGCAGAATGTATTAGGCTTTGTAGAAAAGAATTTGGGAGTAGTTTCTTTGGAGGTGTATCACCTTCAAAATTTTCCTTAAAAAATTACAGGGATATTGTCATCCAAGATAAGCAGATAACAAAACGGGATCTTTATTTAAAAAAAGTAAAAGATTCATCCATTTGTATTGCTACGATGGGGCTTCATAAGTCAATAGGTTGGAAGTTTGCAGAGTACGTTGCCGCTAGCAAAGCGATCGTTACCGAAAAATTACATTACAAGGTGACCGGAAATTTCTTTGAAGAACAAAATTATCTTGTATTTACAACTCCGGAGCAATGTATTGATCAAATTTATCGTTTACTAGAGGATGATCAATTTAGATATGAAATGATGCTCAATAACTATAAATATTATCATGAATATATTCGTCCTGACAGATTAGTATTAAACAGTATTTTATCAGTTCTATATGAAATGAATTTTCAAAAGGGAGTGGAAGTAGGGTGAAGCCAACTCTTACGGTTTTTACGCCATCTTATAATCGTTCTTATACACTTCATTTATGCTATCAAAGTTTGAAAAGACAAACATGTAAGGATTTTGTTTGGCTGATTATTGACGATGGTTCTACGGATGATACAAAAGAGTTGGTAAACAAGTGGATTGTTGAAACCGATATCCCTATTCATTATCATTATCAAGAAAACCAAGGGATGCATGGTGCACATAATACAGCATATGAATTGATTGATACAGAACTGAATGTTTGTATTGATTCAGATGATTATTTGTCAGATGATGCGATTGAAAAGGTGATTAGATTTTGGAAAGAACACGGAAGTGACCAATACGCAGGAATTATTGGTCTAGATGCACATCCAAACGGGAAAGTGCTTGGAACTAAGTTGCCTGAAATAAAAAATGCGACACTTTACGAATTATATAGTCAATATGGAGTTAAAGGAGATAAAAAGCTAGTTTATCGATCAGAACTTACAAGGAAAACGCCTCCTTATCCACTATTTCCAGGTGAAAAGTATTGCCCACTTAGTTATAAGTATATTCTAATCGATCAAGAGTATCCGCTCTTAATAATGAATGAGATATTATGTTATGTAGAGTATTTGGAAGATGGTTCAAGCCTTAATATTATTAGGCAATATCAGAATAACCCAAATAGTTTTTCCTTCTTTAGAAAGGTGGCAATGCAATATGCCCCATCGTTGAAAGAAAGATTTCGGGAATCCGTTCATTATGTATCAAGTAACTTAATGCTGAGAAATTTTCGTTATTTATTGGAATCGCCATGTAAATGGACGACTTTAATGGCAACACCACTTGGGATTATTCTTTATTTCTATATTCAAAGTACAAAGAAGTCAACTGTATTGAAAAATAATTAATTTATCATATAAATTAGTTGAATGAAAGGGAAATTCCCGTGAGAATTCTATGGCTTAATCTTTTTATTGTTTATTTATCATCTTTTTGTGCAAGGTACTTTTCAAGTCCTTTGGACCAAGCACCATTTGTAAAACCAAATAAATTATTTGTATTTATATCCATGCTATCGTTGGTGTTGGTAGCAGGCCTCCGAAAAAACATTGGTGATACACCATTATATATGCATAGCTATAGCTTAATTGAAGATTCCAGTTTAAAAAACATCAGTTTTGAAGGGGACTTTGGGTTTAATATTTTTCAACTACTTTTATACAGGATATCAGATGATCCACAATTACTCATATTTGTCACTGCAACAATTACAAATATCCTTATAGTTTGGGTATTAAGTCAGTATTCTAGATTGATTGAAATAAGTTTATATGTGTATATCACATTGGGTATGTTTACTGTATCCATGAACGGGATACGGCAATATTTAGCAGCCGCAATTGTTTTTACAACCACCAAATATATTCTGAATGGTGATGGGAAGAAATTTTTTATTATTGTATTATTTGCATCAACAATCCATAAGACGGCTTTAATTCTTCTTCCAATTTATTTTATTGTTCGAAGGGAAGCGTGGACTAAAGCGACATTTAGCTTTCTTTTTTTGGGCGTGATTATTGCATTGGGGTATGGTCAATTTTCCTCGGCATTATTTTCAGTTATTGAAGATACACAATATGGTCATTATCAAAACTTTTCTGAAGGTGGGGCGAATATATTAAGAGTTGCAGTATCAGGTGTTCCATTGATCTTTGCATTTCTGGGCCGGGAAAAACTTAGAGAGCTATGGCCGAAAAGTGATTATATTGTTAATTTAACATTGTTAGGATTTATTTTTATGGTGATCTCATCACAGAATTGGATTTTCGCAAGATTTAATATTTACTTTGGGTTATTTAGTTTAATTTTAACTTCATGGATCTTGCATGTTTTTATCGAAAGTAATCGGAAATTTATTTATTTCAGCCTTTTGGCTTTTTACTTTATTTATTTTTACTTTGAGTCTGTAATAGCTCTTGGATTAGTTTATGAGAGTAACTATCTAAAATGGTAGTAAAATATTATAAGTGAATTTTAAAACTGGGGAAAACAGAATGAGTGATAATAAAAAATTAATAAAGGTGCTACATATAACATCTGGAATTTCTACCGAAGGAATTGGAACCTTTGTGTTAAATACATTTGAGCACATAAACAAAGAAAAGGTAGAAATGAGTGTAGCTTTAGCAACAGACTGGAAACAACATTATGAAGAAAGAATTAAGAACCAAGGTGGGAAAATCTATCGAACTGCCGAAATAGGGAAAGGTGTATCGGGAATTATTAAACACTTTGTTAATTTAATAAGAATATTAAAAAAAGAAGGTCCATTTGATGTTGTACACAGTCATATGGACTTTTTTAATGGATTAAATGTTTTAGCAGCCTTTATTGCAGGTGTACCGATTAGAATATCACATGCGCATTTGTCTGTTGATAAAAAGCTAAATCGACTCTATAAGAGGGTATATAATTTTATAATGAAATTATTAATAGGTATTTTTGCAAATCATAAATTGGGATGTTCGAAAAAGGCAAATGATTATATGAACGATTTAGGATTTCAGAAAAATAAAAGTAAAGTTTTAATGAATGGAATAGATTTAAACAGATTTACTTTAAATAGAGGTCAAAACATGTTGAATATACCGGATTTTAGTAAAAAGAAAATAAACTTTATTACTATTGGTCGTATTGATGCCCCCAAAAACCCTTTATTTATTGTTGAAATAATTAAGGAACTAAGAAAGATTAGGAGTGATATCCATCTTTATTGGGTTGGAACGGGATCTTTAGAGAATGAGGTTAAAAGGTTAGTAAATACATATGAATTGGAAAATTACGTAACCTTTTTGGGAATTAGAGATGATGTAGATAAAATACTTTCATCGATGAATTTTATGTTATTTCCTTCGAAATGGGAAGGGTTAGGCATCGTTTTAATAGAGGCACAGGCTTCGGGAGTTCCGTGTTTTATATCTGATACAATTCCAAATGAGGCAGATTTAGGGATGTGCACAGTGATAAAACTACTTGAAAATGAGAAGGTATGGGCAAGTAAAATAAATCACTATATAAATACAGAAAGTTATAATAAGAGCATTAAAGGAGAACTAAGGAAGTTTGATATAAGGAGTACTACAAAAGAATTAGAAAAGTTTTATTTGAGCACTAGCAGCAAGGATATTTAATAAATCGTGGATATCTTAGTTAACATCTCAATTATATTTTGAGGTGTTTTTTTTGTAAATACTATCAAGCGGGTATTTAAACGGTTAAACAATGAAATAGGGAGGTGCCCTCATGAAAATATTAGTAACTGGTGGAGCAGGATATATCGGTACACATACATGTGTCGAGCTATTAAACTCGGGTTACGAAATCATTGTTGTTGATAACTTTTCCAATAGTAAGCTGGAGTCACTCCAACGTGTTAGAGAAATTACCGGAAAGCAGTTTTCTGTCTATGAAGCGGATTTGTTAGATAAAGAGATTGTAAAAACAATATTCAGTGAAAATAAAATTGAAGCTGTAATCCATTTTGCAGGATTAAAGGCGGTTGGTGAGTCAGTTCAATTGCCGCTAAAGTATTATGAAAACAATTTAACTGGAACGATTCATTTATGTGAAGTGATGAAAGAATATGGTGTGAAAAGAATTGTGTTCAGTTCATCAGCCACTGTTTACGGAATGCCGGAAAAGGTACCAATAGAGGAAACATCTTCGCTTGGAGCAACAAATCCATATGGTCGAACAAAGCAAATGATTGAAGAAATCTTACAAGATTTGCATGTATCTGACCATGAATGGAGTGTTGCTCTTTTACGTTATTTTAATCCGATTGGCGCCCACAGAAGTGGCCGAATTGGAGAAGACCCAAATGGGATTCCAAATAACCTGCTTCCTTATATTTCACAAGTGGCCGTTGGAAAGTTGGAACAATTAAATGTTTTCGGTAATGATTATCCAACACCTGACGGGACAGGGGTTCGAGATTATATTCATGTCGTTGATCTTGCTAAAGGTCATCTTAAGGCACTTGAAAAGGTGCTGAATTCGACTGGGATTGAAGCGTATAACTTGGGAACAGGCAATGGCTATAGTGTGTTGGAAATAATCTCCGCTTTTGAAGAGGCCACGGGAAAGAAAATACCATATCAAATAATCGATCGACGCCCTGGTGACGTTGCAGCATGTTACGCAAATCCATCAAAAGCTCAAATTGAACTTGGTTGGGTGGCTGAGAAAGGGATTGCAGAGATGTGTGAAGATACATGGCGATGGCAAGCTAATAATCCAAATGGCTTTGAGTTTGAGCAAAATACTAAACAAAGTGAAAAGGAAATCATGAATACAATAAAACGCTAATATCTATTTATGTAAAAAAGGCAGGAATATTTAATGGAAGACTTAAACGAGAAGACCCAACAGCAATTTCAAGAAATTCTACTGAATCTATACAACAAAGGACAAGAGCCGAATATTGAATTCACCGCATTGATGAATGATGTTAAAAATCAATTAATGTCAATTATGTATAAAACGCTTGATAAGGATGACTATACGTGAAACGATTTATTGATTTGGCAATTTCGCTCACATTGGTCTTAATTCTGTCAATTATTATTGTTGTTATTGCACTGCTTGTACGATTGAAATTCGGTTCCCCTATTTTATTTAAACAGCAGCGTCCCGGGTTAAATGGGAAACCCTTTCAACTTTATAAGTTTCGAACAATGACAGATAAAAGAGACAGTGCTGGTCAATTGTTGCCTGATTATGAGCGATTAACTTCATTTGGTCGCTTTCTTCGTAAATATAGTTTAGATGAGTTACCGCAGTTAATTAATGTAATTAAAGGTGAACTCAGCTTAGTCGGCCCTAGGCCATTATTAATGGAGTATCTTCCTTTGTATACTAAAGAACAGGCAAAACGGCATTTAGTCAAACCAGGTATTACTGGGTGGGCTCAAGTAAATGGACGAAATGCGATTTCTTGGGAGGAAAAGTTCAAACTAGATGTCTGGTATGTCGATAATCAAGCATTCCTGTTAGATGTAAAAATTTTATTTTTAACATTTTGGAAGGTGGTAAAGTCTGAGGGTGTAAACCAATCTGCCAATGTGACGATGGAAAGTTTCAAAGGTTCCAAAAACGATTTGAGCGGAGGATCAATATGATGAAGGTAGCCATTATTGGTCAAGGAGGGCACAGTAAGGTCATCCAGGACATTATTGCAGCCATGGAAGGGATCGAAATTATTGGTTATTTTGATGATAAATTTGATTTAGCTTCTGAACAACAAGGAACCTATTACGGGCCTATATATTTTGCAGTGAGATTAAGAGAACAAGTTAAAGACCTTAAGTTTATAGTTGCGATTGGAAATAATCGAATAAGAAAAATCATTGTTGAAAAATTGAATTTTTTAGATGAGGATTATGCTGTATTGATTCATCCATCAGCAATTATTAGTTCAAGCGCTAAAATCGGCAATGGTTCTGTTATTATGGCAAATGCCGTCGTCAATGCGGATGCAGATATTCGTAAACATACCATTATTAATTCAGGCTCGGTTATTGAACATGATACAACAGTTGGCGATTATGCTCATATTTCTCCGAAAGCAACATTAACTGGCAGTGTAATAGTTGAGGAGGGTGTACATGTCGGGGCTGGGGCTACACTGATTCCACAAGTCATTGTTGGTAAATGGGCAGTGATTGGGGCAGGTGCAACAGTCATTAGGGATATACCAAGTGAATGCACAGCTGTAGGAACACCGGCAGTTGTTAAATTCAAAAATTATCAGGAGGTGGAATGATTGACTGAACAAAGGATTTATTTATCATCGCCACATATGAGTGGGAAGGAGCAAAGCTATATCAAGGAAGCTTTCGATACCAATTGGATCGCCCCTCTTGGACCAAATGTAGATGCTTTCGAAAAAGAAATTGCCCAATATGTAGGAGCCAATGATGCAGTCGCTGTAAGTTCAGGAACAGCAGCCATTCATTTGGCTCTTTCTTTATTAGAAGTAAAAAAAGGGGATAGAGTATTTTGTTCAAGTCTAACATTTATTGCTAGTGCTAATCCGATTCTTTACCAAGGGGCGGAACCAGTTTTTATTGATTCAGAACCGGAAACATGGAATATGTCCCCTCAAGCTTTGAAAAAGGCTTTTATTGAAGCTTCACGAGAAGGGAGGCTGCCGAAGGCTGTTATTATAGTTAATCTATATGGACAAAGTGCAAAGATGGATGAATTGAGGTCTCATTGCCAATATTACAATGTTCCTATTATTGAAGATGCGGCTGAATCTCTAGGTTCTTTCTATAAAGGGAAAGCAAGTGGAACCTTTGGCAAATTTGGAGTGTATTCTTTTAATGGTAATAAAATTATTACCACCTCTGGCGGAGGAATGCTGGTTTCAGATGATATCGAAGCCTTAAAGAAGGCTCGCTTTTTAGCAACTCAGGCACGTGATCCGGCTCTACATTACCAACATAGTGTCACGGGATTTAATTATCGTTTGAGTAATATACTTGCAGGAATTGGCAGAGCGCAGTTAGAGGTGTTGGATGTAAGAGTAAATCAAAAAAGAAATATTTTCGAGCGATATAATCAACATCTCTCAACAATTCAAGGAATCACACTCATGCCTGAATTAGAGGAAACCTTTTCAAATCGTTGGTTAACAGCCATTTTAGTGGATGAAGAAAAGGTTGGTAGTTCTAAAGAACAGATTTTACATGCCTTGTCTGATAAGAATATAGAAGCAAGACCTGTATGGAAACCGCTTCATATGCAACCGCTCTTTGTCGGGGTTACTTACTATCCCCATAATGAGCAAGAAAATGTGTCAGAAAATTTATTCGAAAATGGGATCTGTCTTCCATCAGGGTCCAATATGAGCTTAGAAGAACAAATGAAAGTCATAAATTGTATAAAAAGTTGTGTAAAATCAAGTTTTAGAAACAAAGTAATAGATGAAGTTTCCTAGATAGAGGATGAACTAAATGATTGGAGATAATATAGCTTCCCTAAGAAAGAAAAAGGGATTAACACTTTCCGAGTTAGCGGAGAGATCAAATATTTCAAAATCGTATTTAAGTAATATTGAAAGAAGTATTAATAAGAATCCTTCCATTCATGTAGTGGAGAAAATCGCTCAAGTATTGGATGTCGATGTAAAAAATATCATTAGAGGAAAAGCAGTTGAAAAACCAGCTATAGAAAAAGAATGGCTTGATTTAATAAAGGAATTAAAAAGGTCAGGAATTCGAATAGAGGAACTTTACGAATATAAGACACTACTTGAATTTATTCAATGGCGGAAAAATCACATGGAGGCAAATGATTCCCAAAATATTATTCCAGTAAGAGGCGAAAATGAAAAAAACAAATAAAATCCCCAAAGTCATTCATTATTGTTGGTTTGGTGGAAAAGAAAAGCCGGAGTTAGTAAAAAAATGTATTGAAAGTTGGAAAAGAAATTTAAAGAAGTACGAGATCATTGAATGGAATGAAAAAAACTTTGATGTGAATGATAATCTCTACGTGAAAGAAGCATATATGTCGGGTAAATATGCGTTTGTAAGTGATTATGTAAGAGTACATGCGCTTTATAACATTGGAGGGATTTATTTAGATACCGATGTTGAGGTATTTCGTTCATTTGATGAATTATTGCATCAGGATTCCTTTTGGGGATTTGAACAGGAAAACTTTATTGCAACAAGTACAATTGGCGCTGCTCCAGGAAATAAGCTAATTAAGCAGTTTCTAAATTCCTATTCTAATAAGCAGTTTTTAAAAGAAGACGGCGGTTTTGATGATTTAACGAATGTAGCAGTGGTTACAAAAATGCTAGAGGAATTGGGATTAAAAAAAGATGGAAAGTATCAAGAGCTTGAAAACATCGGGGCTTTTTACCCGCAAACCTATTTTTCACCTTATGACTATATTAATTGTAGAAGCTTTAAAACTGATACAACATATACCATGCATTATTTTTATAAAAGCTGGCTGCCACCAAAGGCAAGGATCAAAGGTCAGTTTAAAAAAATGGCTGCAAGAGTCATTGGTGGTGAGAATATTGCTAGGATAAGAAAAACATTAGGTTCAATTCGGTCTTAGGAGAGAAGGAAGATGAACAGGGTACTTAACAAAATTGTTCAAGCACTTTACATGCAAGTACGAGAAAGGGGGATATTCATTACCCTTCTAATGAATATGTCCCATCTTGTTGGGATTGTAAGAGGAGTATTTTACAAACTTTTATACTTTAAAAATATTAAAGCATCTATTTTCTCTCTACAAGCAAACAGTAAAATTGAGATTTTTAATAAAAAATCGAGGATTAATATTGGAAAGTTTGTATTTATTAGAAAAAACGCAAGCATACGAATAGATTTTAGCGGCAAGTTAAATATTCAAGATTATGTCTTTATTAACGACAATTGCAATATAAATTGTGTGAATAAAATTACTATCGGAAAAAATACAAAAATAGCCCCAAATGTCTGTATAAATGATCATGATCATAATTATAAGGGGACAACTGATGAACATTTACTTACTGGTGAGGTTATTATTGGTGAAAATGTTTGGATCGGTTCTAATGTTGTCATCCTAAGAGATACCGTGATTGGGAATAACACAGTAATTGCTGCTGGAAGTGTTGTTAAGGGAAAGATTCCAAGTAATACATTGTTTGTCCATAAAAGAGAAAATAAAGTGATCGCATATGGAAATCCTGCTGTGAGTAAGACTTTTTGATCCCGTTATTTGGAGAGATGAGAATGAAAAAACAAATTTTAATATCAGTGTATGATATGGAGATTGGCGGCATCGAAAGAAGTCTAATTAATATGTTGGAAAGCTTTGATTATGAAAAATATGAGGTGGATTTGTTAATCTGTCATCATTCCGGTGACCTTATGAGTTTCCTTCCAGATAACGTTAATGTTTTACCGCAAATAGAAAGCTATACTGTCTTTCGAAAGCCCGTTTCCCAATGCTTAAAAGAAGGGCATTATACTTTATCAGTAGTAAGAATACTTAGTAAAACGATTGCGAATATAAAATCAAAAAAAAGAAATTTAGAGGAAGGTGCAGGTTATATTCAAATGCAGCTTGCATCTAAATATTCCAGGCCATTCATTCCTAGGCTTTCAAAAAAATACGACGTCGCAATAAGCTATGCATGGCCACATGATCTTGTAGCAAATAAGGTTAAGGCAATTAAGAAGATTGCTTGGATTCATACTGACTATAGCAAATTAGAAATTGACAATAACATTGATTTAAATAGTTGGAATCAATTTCAACATATTATATCTGTCTCGGATGAATGTAAAAATTCATTTTTAGCACAGTACCCAATCTTAAAAGATAAAGTTAAGACGATTGAAAATATAAACTCACCTGTCTTTATTAAAAATATGGCTCAAGAAAAAATTGAATCAAATGAATTAAATCCAAGTAATTTTAATATTATATCTGTTGGTAGATTGTCTTACGTAAAAGGATTCGATCTTGCTGTTAAAGCATTAAGGAAGCTCCATGACAAGGGGCTAACAAATATTAAGTGGTATGTTGTAGGGTTTGGCGGATATGAGGAAGAGTTATGCAAGATTATAGTGCAGAATAGGTTAAGAGATAGTTTTATTCTCTTAGGAAAGAAAAAAAATCCTTATAACTATATGCAGATGTGCGATATATATGTTCAGCCTTCTCGCTATGAAGGCAAAGCGGTAACTGTTACCGAAGCAAAAATTCTAGGAAAGCCAATAATAATTACGAACTATCCAACTTCAAAAAGTCAAATATATCATCGGGTAGATGGTTTAATTTGCGATTTAAGTGTTGAGGGGATAGCGAATGGAATTGAAGAGCTATATGTTAATACGGATTTAAGAAGTTCATTGGTTAATCAAATCCAAGATGTTGACTATAGTAATCGTCATGAACTAAAGAAACTTTATAGCTTAATTGGGTAGTGAGGAGAGAAAAATAAGTGGGTATAAAAGTAAGTGTGATCATTCCCGTTTATAATGCAGAAAAGTATCTTGCTGAGTGCATTGAATCTCTATTAAAACAAACACTTAAACAATGTGAATTTATCTTTGTAAATGATGGTTCAATAGACCATAGCAAGGCCATTATTGAGGGTTATAAAAAGAACGACTCCCGAATTATTTTAATAGATCAAGAAAATTTAGGTGTAAGCGCTGCTAGAAACAGCGGGTTAAAAATAGCTTCGGGAGATTATGTAGGTTTCGTAGATGCAGATGATTATGTTAAAGGTGATTTGTTTGAAACAATGTATCAATATGTCATTCAGAATCACTGTGATGAAGTCATTACAAATCTAGAGAGTGAAATGGAAGGACGAACCTATAACCTGGATTATCCTTTTCCAAAAAACAAAATCCTCAACAAAGATTTTATTAACAATGAGTTGTTACCATATTTACTGAAAAAGGATAACCTCAATTCAGTTGTTAATAAACTTTATAAAAATAAGGTAATAAAAGATAATAACCTAAGGTTCCCGGTAGGTATTGCACTAGGAGAAGACGGACTGTTTAATATACGATTCTTAAGCCATGCCAAAAAAGTAATCTATGCTTCATATTCAGGCTACCACTATAGGGAAGTAGCAGGTAGTGCAACGAGGAGCCGATCAAAAAATGATTATTTCCAAAGTGCACTAGAAGTCTACCAGAGAGAAATCCCCGAGATTAATGAAGTAATAGATGATCGACAAATAATAAAATTTAAGTCCATTAAACTAATTCACACCATTTTGGGACTAATACATATTTACTTAACACCTACTAATGTGGTTAGTTTCCAAGAAAGATATCGTTACGTAAAAAAAATGATTAATCATACAGATGTGAGAACAGCCCTGCCATTCTATCTACAAGAATATGAAAACTTAGGTAGATATGAGGATTTTATTTTAAAAATGATAAATAAAAGATTTATGTTGGGTATATTTTTAGCTACTGCTTATAGTAGATATCGAAATAAGTAAAGGTAGGAAAAGAAAATGAAAATTATGATGTTTGCGCATGGAGGCAGTTTGAACAGGGGCTGCGAAGCGATTGTTCGTTCTTCGACACATTTAATAAAAGAAAATGTTCAAAATGCTAAAGTGTATCTTGCTTCAGGAAAGCCTGAGACTGATCAAATCATTACAAAATTAGACGGTATCTATGAGGGGTCTTCAACATCAATTAAAAAGTACACATTTGATTGGTTTCTTTCATCTTTAAAAGTGAAATTATTTAAAGATGAATCCTATGCCTTTTGTAAAATGGAGGAAAACACTATTAAGCATATAAAAGATATGGATGTGTTTTTATCTGTTGGCGGGGATAATTATTGTTATGGAGAACAGCCCGCATTATATGAAATTGATAAAAAGGTAAAGGAAAAAGGAAAAAAGCTGGTACTATGGGGATGTTCAATTGGAGTAGAAGATATGACAGATCGAACATTAAAGGATTTAAAATTATTTGATTTAATTCTTGCTCGTGAAACACTTACGTATCAGATGCTAAAAAACGTGGGGCTAAAAAACGTTAAACTTTGTGCAGATCCAGCTTTTACAATGGAAAAAGAAGAATTAGACCTTCCAGAAGATTGGCAAGATGGAAATATGATAGGTCTTAATTATAGTCCGCTAGTATGGAAGCGAAATAAAAAATCCAAAGAAGCTATTAAGGAATTGATTAATCACATATTAGCGACAACAGAGATGTCCATTGTACTAACACCACATGTCATTATTGATGGAAATAATGACTATGAAATATTGTATGACTTTTACAAAGAATTTAAGAATACCGGACGGGTTATTTTGTTACCTGATCATCTAACCGCACCGCAATATAAGGGATTTATTGCTAGGATGCGGTTTTTTATTGGGGCTAGAACACATGCAACAATTGCGGCTTATTCAAGTTACGTACCTACATTTGTGTTGGGTTACAGTGTTAAGTCTAAGGGAATCGCAAAAGATTTATTTGATGAAGAGAAGTTAGTTCTTGGAATCAATGATCTCTCATCAAGTGGGAAGTTGATTAGTACTTTTAACGAAATGGTTAGGGATGAAGAGAAGATTAAGGGATCTCTAGAAAAAAGGATTCCCCAAATAAAAAGCATGTCATACAGGGCTGTGGATTATTTAAAAGAGTTAGGTTGAGGTATTGATGAATAAGAAAAATTTATTATTTGTAATTCCAAGTTTATCAGCAGGTGGCGGTGAAAAGAGTTTAGTTAATTTATTAACCCAAATTGATTATGAAAAATATCATGTGGATTTATTTTTATTGAATCACGAAGGATTATTTATGGAATTCTTGCCAAGGCAAGTAAACATATTGCCGCTTCCGGATTTATATAAGCTATTTACTCTCCCATTTTCACAATCAATCAAGGAATTGATGAAAAAAGGTATGTTTTCAGTTGCCATGAGTCGAATGCTTTTTACTTTTAGAAATAGAACAATATCAGATATTTCTAAGCGGGAACAATATACATGGAAATACATTGCAAAGTCATTAAATAACCTTGAAAAAAGGTATGACGCTGCTATTGGCTTTTTAGAGAAAACGTCAACTTATTTCTGCGTGGAAAAAGTGAATGCTAATAAAAAAATAGGGTGGGTTCATATAGATTACGATAAGTTGGGAATGGATCCGAATTTTGATATACATTATTTTGAAAATCTAAACAGTATCGTAACTGTTTCGGAAGAATGTGCGAAGATTTTTTCTAACAGATTTCCAAACCAGCAAAATAAAGTTGAGGTTATCTATAATGTTGTTTCCCCAAAGGTTATTAAACACATGGCAAGCCAAGGAGCGACAGATCTTTTCGATAGAAAGCAGAACGAAACGATCCTGTTAACAGTGGGGAGACTCCACTATCAAAAAGGTTTGGAATTAGCAATTGCATCTTGTAGGAAGGTAATTGATTTAGGATACAACATTCGATGGTATGTGATCGGTGAAGGTGAGGAACGTGAAAAACTATCAAGATTAATTAAAGAGTATAATCTTGAACATCATTTCATTTTATTGGGACTTAAAGCTAACCCTTATCCATACATTAAGCAGGCTGATATATACGCCCAAACCTCTAGATTCGAAGGGAAGTCGATTGCATTAGATGAAGCAATGATATTGGGAAAGCCCATTTTAGTAACGAATTATAGCACTGCTAAAGATCAAATCCAACACGGAAAAACCGGGGTAATTGTAGAAATGAACGCTGAAGATGTTGCAAAGGGAATTGAAAAGTTAATCTTAGACAAAGAACTTCGAGATACTCTTACGGAAAGGTTATCAAAGGTAGAGCTTGGAACTGAAAAGGAAATTGAAAAGCTATATAAGATTTTATAGCAGGTGGGATAATGTGAAGAAAAATCTATTATTTATTATGAACAAGTTGGTATGCGGCGGAGCAGAAAAAGCATTAATTTCTGTTCTAGAGACAATCGATTATACAAATTATAATGTGGATCTATTTTTGTTTCAGCATCAAGGGATTTTCATGAACAAAATTCCAAGAGAAGTCAATCTCCTTCCTGAGCCAGAAAACTATCGATATTTCGATATGTCTTTTAAAGAGTCGATATCCCAATTAATTGGAAAAGGAAAATTAACGACTGCTTACTGTAGAGGGGCATTGGGATACCTTTCCAAAACAAAAGAAAATGGGGCCATAATTGAGCAAGATTTTTGGAAATATTTATCCAGTACACTACGGCCGATAAAAAAAGAATATGATGCTGCGATTGGGTTTCAAGAAAAGAACCCGATTTATTTTTGCGTTGACAAGGTTCAAGCAAAGCTGAAAATTGGTTGGATCCATACAGATTATAATAAATTAGGATTGAACTTGGAGCAAGAAAGAACCTATTTTCATCAATTAGATTACGTAGTTACGGTTTCAGAAGAACTCAGGCATATTTTACAAAATCTATTTCCTGAACAACAACAAAAGTTCAAATGTATATATAATATTGTTTCACCAAAAATGATTGAAAAGATGGCCAAAGAAAAGATTGAATTTGAAAAGGATCGCGATAAAACCATTAAACTTATTTCAGTTGGCAGACTTGCAAAAGAAAAAGGCTTGGATATCGCCTTAGAAGCAATTGTTCATTTAACTAAAAAAGGATACGACCTCAAATGGCACTTAATTGGTGAAGGAAATGTCAGACCTTTCATAGAAAAAAGGATTAAGGAAGAGCATCTAGAGGGAAAAGTAATATTGTTGGGACAAAAACAGAACCCCTATCCATATATAAAACAGGCCGACATCTATCTACAAACATCAAGGTATGAGGGAAAATCAATCTCAATCGATGAGGCGAAAATATTAGCAAAGCCAATTGTAATAACTAATTTTGAGACTGCTGCCGACCATATTCAACATGGGGAAGACGGATTGATTTCAGAGATGAATGCTTTTTCTGTTGCAGATGAATTGGAAAGACTAATAAATAGTCAGGAGCTAAGAGAAAAACTTTCAAGTAATTTAATGAAGAAAAACTTTGGAACTGAAGGTGAAATTAACAGACTATATCAATTAACTCACTTTTAAGGGTGAGTTTTTCCATTGTTGGGGGTCTTTATAATGCTAAATCGCTTAAAGAATTTTTTTCTTATTAAGCTAGGGAAGACAAGTTTAGAAGAATTGACAATAAAGGCTTGCATGGAAAAGGGAATGAAAGTCGGGAAAAACTGCCATGGCTTAGCAGCTAGTACGATAGACGTTGCTCATTGTTGGTTAATTGAGATCGGAGACAATGTTACTTTTGCCCCGCAGGTATATCTTCTCGCCCATGATGCTAGTACGAAAAGGTATCTTGACTATACAAAAATAGCGAAAATAAAAATAGAGGATAATGCTTTTATTGGTGCAAGGGCACTCATTATGCCGGGTGTCACAATTGGAAAGAATGCAATTGTTGCAGCAGGTAGTGTTGTCTCAAGGTCGGTTCCTGATGGGTATATTGTTGGCGGAAATCCAGCAAAGGTGATTGCAGAAACCTCGAACTATATCAAAAGGCACCAGTCCAGTTTAGAGAATTCCAAAGTCTATGATTGGAAGTGGACAATTGGAGGAGGAATCACGTTGGATATGTGTGAAGAAATGTCTGAAAGTTTGAATAATGAAGTTGGTTATGTAAAGTAATAACAAAGGTTCGACGAAAGGACTAGAATCATGTTAGTTGAAATTTTAAGTGTTCTCATTTTAGTTATATTATTCATTGTAATTACTGTTGATTTACAACCGAAAATAAGGGATTGGCTCACTAGAATTCATATAGGAAGATTTAATGAACATCTTGAATGGAATAAAGCGATTACCAATAAAGGGGTCAGCTGGTTAGTTAAAACACCTAAAATTAAAGTTACAGATAACACTAGATTAGTGGTTATAGATATGATATATGGCAATTATTCAAAAAGCGCAATCCAGTATTGGCAAGAGGCTTCTTTGTTAATGGGATTATCCGAATATTTACAAGTTAAAAATGAACTATACCTAAAGGAACTCATTTTAAAATATCTAGATTCAAAAATGGACACTTCAGGTCAGTGGAAGAAAAATCCAGAACATGTTGATGCTGCAATGTTGGCCTATGCCATTATGAAATTAGACTTTGTAGATACTAATAAATACAAGAAGGCACTAGATTATATTTGGGAGCTAATCCAAAACCATATCGGTCAAGACGGAACGGTCATGTATCGGAAATCTATGGAAAATTATAGGTATGTTGATACGGTAGGGTTTATTTGTCCCTTTTTAATTACCTATGGAATTAAGTATGAAAGAAAGGAATGTATCGATTTAGCTTTGAAACAAATAATGGAATATGAACAATACGGCTTACACGAAAGACACTACATTCCCTGTCACGCATATCAAATTGATACTAATACTCCGTTAGGCCTTTATGGCTGGGGGCGAGGGCTTGGATGGTTTGCTATTGGATTAATAGATGCATGGAATGAACTGCCGATTAATCACAAATATAAACTGGAATTGGAACAAATTATTAAAAAGTTTGCCAATGCGGTACTTTCATTTCAACAGCAAAATGGCTGTTGGAATTGGACGGTGACAAGAAATGAATGCATAAGTGACTCCTCTGCTACTGCTACTTTAGGATGGTTCTTATTAAATGCAGCCCAAATTGATGAAATATCCGATCAATGTAAAGCGGGATCAGAGAAAGCAATGAACTTTTTAATGACGGTGACGAAAAAAAATGGAGAGGTAGATTTTTCACAAGGAGATACCAAAGATATTGGGGTTTATTCTACTCTTTTCAACATCTTACCGTTTACCCAAGGATTTTGCATAAGGACAATAAATCATTATCAGTTATTAGGCAGAGATACCTTAAGTAAAAAACATGTTGGATAGGAAGTTGCGAAATGAAAATTACTGTTTTCACCCCCACCTACAATCGGGGATATATAATAGAAAATTTATATCGGTCACTTCAGAAACAATCGTATAAAAACTTTGAATGGCTGGTCATCGATGATGGCTCAAGTGATGATACTGAGGAGCAATTTGGCAAGTGGATACAAGAAAATAATCTTTTTGATATTCGCTACTATAAGGTTGAAAACGGCGGAAAACACCGAGCGATTAATAAAGGAACAGATTTGACCCTTGGGGAATTATTTTTTATTGTTGATTCGGATGATTCCTTAACAGAGGATGCTTTGGAAACAATTGTGAGGTGGGAAAAAACCATAATAAATAAAGATGAGTTTTGCGGACTGTCTGGTAATAGAGGGAGAAATCCTCGTGAAATTATTGGGACTACCTTTGAAGGTGAATATGTAGATGCAACCTCCTTGGAACGAAGTAAATTAAAAATTACAGGTGATAAGGCCGAAGTCTTTTATACGCATATAATTAAAAAATATAAGTTTGATGAAATCGAAGGTGAAAAATTTATAACTGAGGCTACCGTTTGGGATCGTATGGCCTATGATGGTTATAAAATTAGATGGTTTAATAAAACGATATATATATGTGATTACTTAGAGGATGGATTAACACAAAATATGGCGAAAGTATTTGCTAAAAATCCTATTGGTTCTGCGATTTATATAAATCAACAGATTAAATTTTATAATTGCAATTTTAAAGGTAAGTTATCCTATTACAATCTATATTATGAATTTGTTAAAAGTGAATTAACCATTAATCAGACAGCGAAACGATTAGGAATTAACCGATTAACCCTTCTAGTAGCAATAACATTGGTTAAATGTAAAAAATTTATCATTAAAGTTTAAACGATACTGATTAATTCTGTGTAAATGGGGAAAAAAATGAGAGTTCAAAATTCATTAATTAATATTGGCGCTGGTTTAGCAAATCAAATGATTGTAACTTTGTTAAGTTTTGTTTCAAGAACTGTTTTTATTGGTGTGCTGGGTATAGAATATCTTGGTATTAATGGGCTGTTTACAAACATTTTGGCTATGTTAACCCTTGCAGAGGCCGGATTAGGTGCAAGTATCATGTATAGTCTTTACAAACCAGTTGCTGAAAATGATTATCATAAAATAAATGTATTAATGAAGTTTTATAGAAATACTTATTTAGTGATAGCGTTAGTGATATTAGTACTAGGCTTAGCTATTATGCCCTTTTTAGGACTTATCGTAAAAGATACAAATGTAGAAAATGTTAATATAATTTATCTAATATT
The DNA here is from genome assembly GCA_016841285.1 of Guptibacillus hwajinpoensis. GTDB lineage: Bacteria > Bacillota > Bacilli > Bacillales > Bacillaceae_J > Schinkia. Next base: position 18,917 of record JAENZK010000031.1, read on the forward strand.
TTTACTCAATACAGTAGCGCCATATTTTTACGTTCATAAAAACTCTTATCTTAATGTTTGTCAAAAGGGATATATAGTAACAGCGATTTATTCGGTTTCATCAATTTTATCAGTGATAATTAAAATAGCCATTCTTCATTATACACAAAATTATATTTTATATTTAATAATTGATAGTGCAATAACGATCACAAACTCTATAATTTTAGCTGTAATTGTCAATCAAATGTATCCATATTTAAGAATGAGTGTCAAGGATAAATTAGATGATAAGACTAGAAAAGGGATTATTAAAAATGTAAAAGCCATAGTGGTTCAAAACATAGGGAATTATTTAGTTTTTGGGACTGATAATATTATTATTTCTTCATTTGTAAGTGTGGCAGCGGTGGGGCTTTATTCAAATTATAATATGTTAATAGAAATTTGTAGAACATTTATCAATCAAATATTTAATAATATTTATCATAGTGTGGGGAATTTAGTGGCAAAAGAAAAAGTCGAAAGAGTATTTAGTGTTTATAAAACTTATAGGCTTGTTAATTTTTGGCTGTATTCTTCTTTTACGATTTTCTTGTCAATTATGTTGGAGGATTTTATTACTCTTTGGATTGGGTCAGAATTTCTTTTGAAAGAAGGCCTATTATTAATATTAATGCTTATCTTTTATGAAAGAGGCATGAGGAATTCAATTACTACAATAAAAACAACAGCAGGAATTTTTCATGAAGACCGGTTCGGTCCTTTAATTCAGGCGGCGATAAACCTATTAATTTCCATTATCTTAGTGCAAAAGATAGGTATTACTGGAGTTTTTATAGGTACATTAGTTAGTGCGCTATTAGTACCATTTTGGCTGACTCCTTATTTAGTATTTAAGAGAATCTTTCAAATGCCCGTTTCTAGGTATTTTATTATGTATATACTTTTTATTATTTTAGGGTTTTTCACCTATTATATTACTAGTACGGTTAGTCAAATTATTGAGGTAGATACTCTATTATCATTAATTGCAAAAGGGATCATTTGCTTTATTATACCGAATGTAATCTATTGTATCGTATTCTTTAGAACGTCAGAGTTTAATTATATAACAAATGTATTAAAGAATTTGGTCTTAAAAATCTCCCGAAAGAAGAGTAAAAGTAATAAAACAATTATCGAATCTGGGTAAAAGTTGTAATTGAGATTTGGGTTTATCCATTACTATGATTATGTGATAAACCCAAATTGATAGTAAATCATTAAATAATGGTATTACTTATCTCATGGACCTTATAATTTGCGCCAGTATGAAGTATTCCTGTATGAAAGGTGGCCCCATGTGTAAATATATTTCTAGCCAATACTGAATCACCTTGTGTTTTAAAGTCATTTCCCAATGAACCTTTTCCATTAAATACATTATTAAATACTCTATAGTTTTGTGTTCTTCCCCATACTGTCATAGTTGACTGGTTAAAAGTATTATTGATTGCAGCTAAACTGCCACCAGCACTGAAAATGACACCTAATCTAGAATTAAAAGTGTTATTCTTTAATACATCCCCCACCATATGTTCCCAACCGTCTTCCCAGTCAATGTCACACCCCGGCATTCTACCACCATTATTAGAAAACATGTTTCCATCTAAAAGCCAACCTTGGCCGCCACACATAGCTAAACCTGTACTAAAGTTATCTTCAAAGGTACAATTTTTAATGTAACAGTTTCTTGGCATTCCCATTGTTCTGATAAAAGCAACAGCACCGTTAAAGTCAGAGTCACCTGATGACGGGGGAGCCTCCTGATAAATTACGATTTTCGCATATTTTGATTTAGCTGGCTTAGGATAATTATAATACTGAAAATTATACATCTGTGATTCGATATGGTTATAGGTCTGATCATAAAAATGGATGGAATATAGTCTTGATCTCAAATGCGGATATCCATGATAACCTTGGGTATATCCGAGTAAATAATATTCTCCTAACTCAGTGATGTCCATATATTGATTGTATCTATAGTAATTTTCAGTAATACTATTATCGATTTGCCCATTTTCATCGATATTACCTGGTTCAAAATTAAATCTGCTAACGGAAATACTTTTCGTTATTTTACCCATATTTCTATTTCTGAGCGTTCCTGTAATTACATTAAATCCAGGTGATTTGCTAAAGGTACAATTCTCAAAGCCTGTGTTTAGGCAATCATCAATTAATACGCTTAAGCAGCCCTCTGCAGAATTTTGAATTGTAGTTGAATCCCGTTCACCATATACGTGTGCTCTCAATAATATGGTGTTTTTAACATTTGTAAAATAGAACATTTTATAGCCTGCTGATGTTAATTGGCTAGGTTCAATATTGAGAATAGAATCATTAAAATCAATAATCATATCGGAGGGCGGATAAATCGTTCTAACAGTTGGGTTAAGCAAATATGTCCCAAATGGAAAAACGACTTTTTTAAAGCCATTACTCGATGCAAAGTCTAAGGCTGCTTGAATGCCATTTGTCGTATTAGAGGAATTTGTATTATCCAATTTAATTGAGTATTTATTAGCATCAACAATATAAATGTCTTTATCTGTTAATGGGGTTTCAATAGGTTCGATTACTTTAATTTCAAAGCTTTCAGAGTATGCCTTTGTTGAATCGTAGGCGGTGAGTGTTGCTGTCCCAGCTGATACGCCTTCCACCACTCCATATTGAACTCTTGCAATATTAGGATTAGAACTTTCCCAAATGATAATATTATCAAAAAAGATATCATAAGGAAGACTACTTGATAAGGCTGTGGCCATTACAACAAAACTTTCGCCTACATTTATAGCATCTGTTTTCCTGTTTATTGACATACCATCTATAATTCGTGAAGAGGATGGAGGAGATGAAATTTGACCACCAACTTTAACAAATACGTATTCTGTAAAGGTTTGTCCATGATAAGAAGCAGTAACTAAAACGCTTGTTTCCCCATCAGACACCCCAGTTAATATGCCTTTTTCATCCACAGTAACATATCCCTCATTACCGCTTTGAAAAGTAATTTTTAATAAATCAGTATACCGATCAGGCAGTCCTTGAACGTATAACCGCTGACTTTCGCCTTGATTTAAATGGATGTCAGATGGATTAACAGAAATTCCTACAAAAGTGTCTTTATTGCTGTAGTAATAATAATTGTCGCTTATTTCATTATTTGTTAGTTCTCGATTGTAGATAAGAAAACCAACTACAGTTTCTGAAGCGATATTATGCGCTACAAAATCCCGTCTTAGCTGGAGAGGGGATGTAGTTGTTGAGTTAATATAAGAAACAAAGTCTGCTGGAACAGGCCTTCGTCCATTTTCATTAATAGCATTGTTTATAAAAATACTGGCTGTATGGTCCTGATTAATCCTTAGTGTAAAGACATTT
>JAENZK010000454.1 GCA_016841285.1 Guptibacillus hwajinpoensis
CCTAATTGTCACGAATATAAGGAAGGTGAGTAGGAAGCGTTTTACATTTATTTTTCCTAATAAAAATTAGTATAATAGGTAGAGAATTATTTACATCAAATAAACTTATCCAAATTTGGAGGAAGTAAACATGAATAAAATATTAGTGGGTACGGCTGCTTTACTCGTTTTTTCAGTAGGCATATTTATGTTCTTGCAGAATTACAACAAATCTGTTGAGGTTGCAGGCTATAAAACTGCTAATACCACTTATAAGGAAATAATTAGTAGTACGGGAACCGTAGAGTATGATAAAGAATTAGAAATTAAGGCTGAGGTTAGTGGAACGCTTGCCGATGTTTATGGAAATGTTGGCGAAAAGTTGAAGGCTGGGGAAGTGGTAGCGAAAATGGATGATCAACAGGCTCTTAGCGATTTTGAAGAGAGCAAAGCGAACAGGAGCGTTGTGAAAGCTAGACTTGAAGATTACATGAAAACCTATTCCGAAAATGAAAAAAATATTAGCGACCAGCGCTCTCTCCAAGAAAGTGAAATTGCAGCTTTAAAACTAGAACAAACCCAACTAAAAACTAAAATAGATGAAACGAAGGTGCTTGTTGATGCAGGTGCACTTCCTCCAAAGGATTTAACTAACCTTAACAACCAAATGGCTTCTCTTAAATTGAAACTTGAAGCAGCTAACAAAAAGTTAGAGTCTCTTCGCTTACCGGCACTGACGGATCAGGAGTTTAAAGCTTCTCTGGAGGCAGCTGATGCCAAAATCAATAAGCAAAAGCTTATCTTAGATAAATTTACAGTGCAAACCCCTGTAGATGGTATTGTACTAGAGCGCTTAGTTGAGCCGGGATCTTTTGTGCAAGCAGGGGAAGTACTTATGAAAATAGCATCGGATAAAAGTAAGTACGCTGTCGTTGATATCGATGAAAAATATCTAAATTATGTAACCATTGGCAAAGAGGCTGAAATCTCTACCGAAGCCTATCCGAATAAAATATTCAAAGGTATTGTAGAAACCGTAAGCCCGGAAGTGGATAAAGACTCAGGGACTGTTGAAATTAAAATAAAGATAAATGAAGAAAGCGATCTATTCCTGCAGAATATGTCAGTGAAAGTGGAGTTTGTTGGTAAAGCATATGAGGATGCAATCGTTATTCCTGGAGATTATCTAATAGATGAGGAAAATCCATCTATTTTTATCCAAGGAAAGGGCGGAGAAGCAGTTAAAAAAGAGATCACTATTCTTAATAAAAACGACAAAAATATCCTGGTGTTAGATGGACTTACAGAAGGGACCGTTGTTTTAGATCCTAAGAATTTGGAGGAAGGTTTACAAGTAAAGGTAAAACGCTCTGAGAAAGGCGAGAATGACCTATGACTTTTGAATGGAAGGTTGCCATAAGGTTTCTCAAGGAAGGAAAAGGTCAGACCTTATTTATATTGTTAGGAATTACTGTTGGTGTAGGGGTCATGGTATTTTTGAATACTTTGATTACAGGTTTGCAGGCGAACATGATAGAGACGGCTGTTGGTAGTAGTCCGCATATATGGATTATTGGGGATGATGATTTTAATCATATTGACAGTACGAGCAGCAACAATTATGTACGTGGGAATTTTAGCGACAAGAATACTAACATTAGTAATTGGGAACCAATTGAGGAGATATTATCGCAAAAACCGGAGATTTCACATATTTCTCCTGTTGTTGATGGAAACGGCTTTGTCATGCAAAGCGGCCAAACAATGCCGGTAATTTTAAGAGGTGTAATGCTAGAAAAAGCCGATGGAATCTACAATATTGGCGAAAGGTTGATAAATGGAAAAGCAAGCTTGGATGGTAATTCAGTTTTGATAGGCAAAGAGCTTGCAGCTGAAAATGAATTAGCCATTAATGATCCGATCAAGATTCAGCTGCCAAACGGCAAATCTCAATCCTTTATAGTGTCGGGGATATTTGATCTGGAAAATAAGTCGTTGAACGAAAGCTGGGTTTTCATGGACCTAAAAAGAGCACAGAAGCTTATGGGAGTTAGAAATGACATTTCAAAGATCGAAATGCAAATTAAAAACGTCTTTGATGCGGAGGTTGTTGCCACTTCTATCGGCAATCGCTTTGATGGAATAAAAACAGAAAACTGGATGGAAAGTAATGCGTCATTGTTAACAGGACTTCGAAGTCAACAATCTTCATCGATTATGATTCAAGCCTTTGTCTTATTGGCTGTTACACTAGGTATCTCAAGTGTCCTTGCAGTATCAGTGGTTCAGAAATCGAAGCAAATTGGGATATTGAAAGCAATGGGTACTAGAGGCAGAAGTGCTAGTCGAATTTTTCTGTTTCAGGGTGTTTTTCTAGGGATTATTGGTAGTATTCTAGGTGCTGTTTTAGGAATCTCTTTAGTCAAAGCGTTTTTATGGGGAACCTCCCTACAAACAGGTGTCCCTCTTTTTCCGTTACAATTGGAGCCTACCGGAATTGTCGCCATTGCATTCATTG
>JAENZK010000032.1 GCA_016841285.1 Guptibacillus hwajinpoensis
CGTGTAGTAGACCTAATCGACTTCATCGCGAAAAAAGGACTGTAAAAGAGCAGGAGGGTCGGGTTCTCCGTCCCAGCGGGAGAGCCAGAGGGTCGGGAACAGCGTCCCAGCGGGGCACGGTCCCGCCTGGGTTTCGCTCCCGGCTCTGAGACAGAGCGAGCCGCAGGGTCGGGAACTGCGGCTCATTTCTACGGCTCACTTGGGTCCCGTGTCCCACTCTGAGACAGAGAACCCGACCCTCTGTCTCAATTTTTCTAAAAAATAGTGAACTGTTGTCAAGGAAAGTTTATAATATCAAATGTAGGAATAGAGGGAGAAAAAAGGTAACGAACCCAAATGTTGGTCTAGGGTGTTAGCTTTTCTACAGGCGAATTCTTTGAATTTGTCAGTGGTCCCTCTTTTTCGGTATTTTAACTTTATTCATGCTGAATAAAGTTAAGCCTCCGGCGGATGCCTCAGATTTTTTAAAGGTAGTTTTTCGAGCTAAGATCAAAGACTAAGTACGCCACATCCTGTGGCAACGTCTTTGTGACCCACATCGTGTGGGCCTAAAAAATCTGGGCGCAAATACGCCAAGGCGAATTAATAATTTAATTTTATAAATGGCTATATGGCAAAATAGTTGGTCATTTTGTCTCGTGTAGTCCTTTAAAGGAAAAGGAGGCCGCAATACGATATGAACAAAAAATCGATACGGGATATCGATGTAAAAGGGAAAAAAGTATTTTGCCGCGTTGACTTTAACGTTCCAATGAGTGATGGACAGGTTACAGACGATACTCGCATACGGGCTGCTTTACCAACCATCCAACATTTAAGTGAGCAAGGAGCTAAAGTCATTCTTGCTAGTCACTTAGGTCGTCCGAAAGGCAAAGTGGTGGAAGAGATGCGCTTGAGTGCGGTCGCCACAAGATTAAGTGAATTAATCGGAAAACCTGTGAAAAAGACCGATGAAGCGTACGGACCAGAAGTGGAGCAGGAAATTGCTCAAATGCAGGATGGCGATCTTCTTTTACTAGAAAATGTCCGCTTTTATCCCGGCGAGGAGAAAAACGGTCCAGATCTAGCGAAATCATTTGCTGCATTAGCTGACGTTTATGTGAACGATGCCTTCGGTGCTGCTCACCGTGCCCATGCATCTACAGAGGGAATTGCTCACCACATTCCAGCAGTTGCCGGCTTTTTAATGGAAAAGGAGTTAGAGGTTCTTGGCAAAGCCTTATCAAATCCTGAACGTCCATTTACAGCCATTATCGGTGGTGCAAAGGTAAAAGATAAGATCGGCGTTATCGATAATCTTTTAGAAAAAGTAGATAACCTTATTATCGGTGGTGGACTAGCCTATACGTTTGTAAAAGCACAAGGCTATGAAATCGGAAAATCACTTTTAGAAGAAGATAAGATTGATCTTGCCAAATCTTTTATTGAAAAGGCAAAAGAAAAGGGCGTTAATTTCTATATGCCAATCGACACTGTTGTTGCCAACGAATTTTCACCAGATGCGGAAGCAAAGGTTGGTGATATCGATCAAATTCCGGCTGATTGGCAAGGCCTTGATATCGGTCCGAAAACCAGTGCACAATATCGTGATGTAATTCAAAACTCAAAGCTAGTGATTTGGAATGGCCCTATGGGTGTGTTCGAATATGAAAAGTTTGCTGATGGCACAAAAGGTGTGGCTGACGCATTAGCTGGAGCTGAAAATACATACACAGTGATTGGCGGTGGGGACTCTGCAGCAGCTGTTGAAAAATTCAATGTTGCTGACAAGATGGATCACATCTCAACTGGTGGCGGTGCATCACTAGAGTTCATGGAAGGTAAAGAATTACCAGGCGTTGCAGCTCTAAATGATAAATAATGAATTTTAAAAAATAAAACAGGCCCCAGAATCTTACATAAGTAGTAGTGGGAATTCTTGGCCTTATGCGTTACAATAAGGTGTGGAAATATCTGGAGGAGGCTCGCATCATGAGAAAACCGATCATTGCAGGCAACTGGAAAATGCATAAAACTATAGCAGAAGCAACAGGCTTTGTAGAGCAAGTTAAAGGTTCCATTCCTTCACCTGAAAAAGTAGATTCGGTCGTTTGTGCGCCCTTTCTATTTTTAGAGCGTTTAGTAAGCGAAGTAAAAGAAAGTGATTTGAAAATCGGTGCGCAAAATATGCATTTCGAAGAAAAGGGAGCTTTTACAGGAGAAGTAAGTCCTGTCGCCCTTAGAGATATCGGTGTCGATTATGTTATTATCGGACATTCCGAGCGTCGTGAAATGTTTGCTGAAACCGATGAAAGTGTTAACAAAAAAGTACATGCAGCTTTTAAGAATGAGCTTGCACCAATTGTCTGTGTTGGCGAAACCTTAGACCAGCGTGAAGCGGGCACAACGAATGATGTGGTCGGCTCCCAGGTTGAAAAAGGATTAGCGGGTCTATCACCAGACCAAGCTAAAAAACTTGTAATCGCCTATGAACCAATTTGGGCGATTGGAACAGGAAAATCATCATCCGCTCAAGATGCTGATGAGGTTTGCGGTTTTATTCGTCAAGTAGTAGAAAAGATGTATAGTAAAGAAGTAGCAGATTCTGTACGAATTCAGTATGGTGGAAGCGTGAAGCCAGAAAACATCGCTGAATATATGGCCCAGCCTAACATCGATGGGGCCCTTGTCGGCGGAGCAAGTTTAGAGCCTGATTCGTTCTTGAAGCTTTTGGAGGCAGTGAAAAACAATGGGTAAAAAACCACATGCATTAATTATTTTAGATGGATTTGGATGTCGTGAAGAAACCAAGGGCAATGCTGTCGCACATGCGAAAAAGCCTAATTTCGATCGACTTTGGAAAGAGTTTCCGCATGCCCAACTTACCGCTTGTGGAGAAGCAGTCGGTTTACCAGAAGGTCAAATGGGAAACTCTGAGGTTGGACACTTAAACATTGGTGCCGGCCGTATTGTATATCAAAGCTTAACCCGTGTGAATGTTTCCATTCGTGAAGGTGAGTTTTTCAAAAACGAAACGTTTACCGAAGCAATTTCACATGCGAAAAAAAATGATAAGAGCCTTCATATTTTCGGGCTGCTATCAGATGGTGGTGTCCATAGCCACATTAACCATATGTATGCTCTTTTAAAAATGGCAAAAGAAGAGGGCTTAGAAAAGGTTTATGTTCATGGATTCCTTGATGGACGTGATGTTGGTCCGCAAACGGCAAAAGGCTTCATTCAAGAAGCTGAAGAAAAAATGAAGGAAATTGGCGTTGGCCAGTTTGCCACAATTTCAGGTCGCTATTACTCAATGGACCGTGATAAGCGCTGGGATCGTGTGAAAAAGTCGTATGATGCGATGGTCTATGGTGAAGGACCTACATACAATTCAGCAATAGAATGTGTAGACGATTCTTATAAAAATGGCATTTATGATGAGTTTGTGCTTCCATCCGTTATTTTAAAAGAAAATGGCGAACCTGTTGCAAAAATCTCAGACGATAATTCTGTTATTTTTTATAATTTTAGGCCTGATAGAGCAATTCAAATTTCACGTGCTTTTACTAATGAAGATTTTCGTGAATTTGATCGTGGAGAAGGTGCACCAAAGGATTTATACTTCGTGTGCTTAACCCATTTCAGTGAAACTGTTGACGGCTATGTTGCTTTTAAAACAGTAAACTTAGATAATACTTTCGGTGAAGTTGTTTCACAAAATGGCTTAACACAACTACGAATTGCAGAAACAGAGAAATATCCGCACGTAACCTTCTTCTTTAGCGGTGGTCGTGAGGAGAAATTCCCTGGTGAAGAGCGAATTTTGATTAATTCACCAAAGGTTGCTACCTATGATTTGAAGCCGGAAATGAGTGCGTATGAAGTAACAGAAGCACTTTTAACAGAGCTTGACGCAGATAAGTTTGACGTCATTATCTTGAACTTTGCTAATCCGGATATGGTTGGACATTCCGGTATGCTCGAGCCAACTGTCAAAGCAATTGAAACAGTTGATGAGTGTTTAGGTAAAATCATCGATAAGATTTTAGAAAAAGATGGTGTGGCGATTATTACAGCTGACCATGGTAATGCTGATGAAGTCATTACCCTTGAAGGGAATCCGATGACGGCACACACAACAAATCCAGTACCAATAATCGTAACGAAGAAAGGCGTTGAGCTTCGTGAAGATGGTATTTTAGGTGATTTGTCACCAACATTACTTGATTTGTTAAATGTTGAACAGCCAAAGGAAATGACAGGCAAATCGTTGATTAAGAAGTAAAAATAGAGGCATTGAAAGGCTTGGGCCCAAAATATATGAGTCTTAAAATGCTGATTTTGCAAGTTGATTTTTTTAAAAAAATAAAGCTTGAAGGAGAGAATGTAAATGCCAATTATCGTTGACGTTTATGCACGTGAAGTCTTAGACTCACGCGGCAATCCAACAGTTGAAGTTGAAGTTTATACAGAATCAGGAGCCATGGGACGAGCTTTAGTTCCAAGTGGAGCTTCTACAGGTGAATACGAAGCCGTTGAATTACGCGATGGCGACAAAGACCGTTACCTAGGTAAAGGTGTTTTAAAAGCAGTTGAAAATGTAAATGAAAAAATTGCTTCAGAAATCATTGGTTTCGATGTTACGGATCAAGTGGCAATCGACAACTATTTAATCGAATTAGATGGCACTGAAAACAAAGGCAACCTTGGTGCTAACGCCATTTTAGGTGTATCAATGGCTGTAGCGCGTGCAGCGGCTGATTTCTTAGAAATCCCGTTATATGCATACCTTGGTGGCTTTAACGCAAAAACATTACCAGTCCCAATGATGAACATCATCAATGGTGGTGAGCACGCTGATAACAACGTGGACATCCAAGAATTCATGATCATGCCTGTAGGCGCTGAAAACTTCCGTGAAGCACTACGCATGGGAGCAGAAATTTTCCACAGCTTAAAAGCAGTACTTAAAGCAAAAGGCTTAAACACAGCTGTAGGTGACGAAGGTGGTTTTGCACCAAACCTTGGTTCAAACGAAGAAGCACTTCAAACAATTATCGAAGCTATCGAAAAAGCAGGCTACAAGCCAGGTGAGCAAGTTCGTCTTGCAATGGATGCTGCATCATCTGAGTTCTATAACAAAGAAGACGGCAAATATCATTTAAGCGGTGAAGGTGTTGTAAAAACATCTGCTGAAATGGTTGATTTCTATGAAGACCTTGTTAATAAATATCCAATCATCTCTATCGAAGATGGTTTAGATGAAAACGACTGGGAAGGCCACAAGATGTTAACAGAACGCCTAGGCGATCGTGTTCAATTAGTGGGTGATGATCTATTCGTAACAAATACGAAGAAGCTTTCTCAAGGTATTGAAAAAGGTGTAGGCAACTCCATCCTAGTTAAAGTGAACCAAATCGGTACACTAACTGAAACATTCGATGCAATTGAAATGGCAAAACGTGCAGGCTACACAGCTGTAATCTCTCACCGTTCAGGTGAAACAGAAGACAGCACAATTGCTGACATCGCTGTTGCAACAAACGCAGGTCAAATCAAAACAGGTGCACCATCACGTACAGACCGCGTTGCAAAATACAATCAGTTACTTCGCATCGAAGACCAGCTTGGCGAAATGAGCAAATATGGTGGCTTAACAGCATTCTATAATTTGAAAAAATAATAGTTTTATGAGTTAGATTAGATCGTATGGCAGAAAAGGACTAAGCAGTTGGCGCTTAGTCCTTTTTATTGTGGAATTTTTGTTTATGAAAACCAATATATGTATTATTTGACCGGCAACATGTCTTCATTGAAGTTATGAAGACAAGTTCAGCATAAAATATACTAGTTCTATGTCTTCATCGGTGCCATGAAGACTGGTTTCTTGAAAATTTAACTTTGATTATGTCTTCATAGCTAGAATGAAGACAGTTACCCCCGGCATTTAACCAGTTCATTGTCTTCATAAGCGAAATGAGAGCAGAATCGCCAAATTAAAAACCGGCATTTAGTCATCATAAGCAAAATGAAGGCCGTTTCACCAAATATTAGATCAGCTTTATGTCTTCATCGGCGTAATGAAGACAGCTACCTCGAGTATTTAACCAGCACTTTGTCTTCATATAGCTAAATGAAAGCACAATCACCAAATTTAAAACCGGCTTTTAGTCATCATAAGCATTTTAGATTTTTGTGCTTTATCTTCAGACACTTATCGTACATTCAATAGGGTTCGAGTCCGAACCCAAGCCGACTTCGGACAGGAATAGCAAAATCAAAGGCAGAAGAGTCCGACCCCCTTCCCACCCGCCACCCCGCAATAGTGCCCGCAGCAGTGCCCGTCCCCATGCGTTAGTTGGTACCGCAGTAGTGCCTCCAATAGTGCCTGTCCCCATATCCCAGTTGTCCCCACACGCCAGTTTTAACTTGTTATTCGCCCCCATATATGGTAAAGTAGGATTATTGCGATGAGCGTATGTTGTAGGATTTAGGAGGAATTACAATGCATACAGTAGCGGTTACTCTTTTAATTATCGTATCCATAGGCTTGATTATAGTGGTATTATTACAGTCAGGTAAAAGTGCAGGCTTATCCGGTGCGATTTCCGGTGGTGCTGAACAGCTTTTCGGAAAGCAAAAAGCACGCGGTATGGATGCTGTTTTACAAAAAATTACGATTGTTTTGAGTGTGTTATTCTTTTTACTAGCATTGGCAGTAACATATTTCGAAGTATAAGTATAATAATCAAGCAGCAGGTGATTAACGCCTGCTGCTTTTTGCGTATTATCGTCTAGCTCCAGCACCCAGCGACTAGTAAACTTCGCCCACCTCCCTACGATAAGTCAACGGTAGATGACTCGTTCCACTCATCGCCGGATGTCCTTTATCTCAGTCGATGTGCTCCAGTTTATACGTCGCTATACGGGCGCTGCGCTTTTTGCGTATTATACTTACTTTTTGCACAAAATAAGAAAAAAGGAGATTTTATATATATGAAGATTGTTCCAGCAAGACCCTTCACATTTGAAGGAGACAACAAAGAAGTGGCTGTGCTCTTGCTTCATGGATTTACGGGGAATACAGCCGATGTTAGAATTCTTGGCCGCTTCCTGCAGAAAAGAGGCTATACAAGCCATGCCCCTTTATATAAAGGTCATGGAGTGCCGCCCGAACAATTGGTACACACCGGCCCGGATGATTGGTGGCAAAACGTCATGGAGGGCTATCATTTTCTGAAAAATAAAGGCTTTGAAAAAATCGTAGCTTGCGGTCTCTCACTCGGAGGGGTATTTTCCTTGAAATTGGGCTACACTGAGCCTATAGCCGCAGTCATTCCCATGTGTGCACCGATGTATATTAAAAGTGAAGAGGTCATGTATAAAGGGATTTTGGACTATGCAAGAGAATATAAAAAGAGAGAAGAAAAAACAGAAGAGCAAATTGAAGCAGAAATGCTAGAGTTTGAAAAAACACCGATGAAAACTCTAAAGGCGATGCAGCAACTGATTGCCGATGTAAGGGCCAATGTTGATCAAATCTATGCTCCAACCTTCGTGGTCCAGGCACGTCGTGATCATATGATTAATACGGACAGCGCTAATATTATTTTTAACGAAGTTCAAACAGATGATAAAAAATTAAAATGGTATGAAGAATCGGGGCATGTGATCACCCTTGATAAAGAAAGATATCAAGTTCAAGAAGACATCTATGAATTCATACATAATCTCAATTGGTAAGGAGTGAAAAAAATGAGCGAAGAGCGTGTCGAACGTTTACTATCGTTTATGCGTGAGGAATCCTATAAGCCTCTAACTATTAAAGAGCTGGAAGAAGCTTTTGGAATTGAAGATTCCTCTGATTTTAAAGAATTTGTAAAAATGCTCGTCCAGATGGAGGAGCAAGGTCTTGTTGTTCGCACAAGAAGCAACCGCTATGGTGTACCGGAAAGAATGAATATGGTTAAAGGCCGAGTGATTGCCCATTCAAAAGGGTTTGCGTTTGTAGAGCAGGAGGATAAATCACTAGATGATATTTTTATCCCGCCTTCAGAAATGAGAAGTGCGATGCATGGGGATATTGTTCTAGCACGAATTGATCGCCACCCGGCAGATGGCCGTCCAGAAGGGGCAATTGTGCGCGTCATTGAGCGTGGCGTTACCCAAATCGTCGGAACCTATGTTGATAATAAGTATTTTGGCTTCGTTATTCCGGACGATAAGCGAATTGCTAGCGATATTTTTATTGCAAGAGAAGCAAAAAATGGAGCGGTCGAAGGCCACAAGGTTGTAGTTAAATTAATCAAATACCCAGAAGGCCGGATGAATGCCGAAGGTGAAATCACCGAAATTCTAGGTCATAAAAATGATCCCGGGGTTGACATTCTTTCGATTATTCATAAGCATCAACTTCCTGGAGACTTCCCTCCGGAAGTCATGGAACAGGCCCATAATACACCGGATGAAATTAATCCTGATGAAATAAAAAATCGCCGTGATCTCCGTGATCAGACGATCGTAACCATTGACGGAGCCGATGCAAAGGACTTGGATGATGCTGTTACCGTTACAAAGCTTGATAATGGGAACTATAAATTGGGCGTTCATATTGCCGATGTTTCTTATTATGTGACAGAAGGCTCAGCGATTGACAAGGAAGCCTTTAATCGTGGTACAAGTATTTATTTAGTAGACCGCGTGATTCCGATGATTCCGCATCGTCTTTCAAATGGAATCTGTAGTTTGAATCCGCAGGTGGACCGCCTGACGATGTCCTGTGAGATGGAGATCAACGCAAATGGGGAAGTCGTTTCCCATGAAATTTTTCAAAGTGTCATTAAAACAACTGAACGAATGACCTATTCTGATGTTAATAAAATCATCGATGACAAAGATCCTGAACTTCTTGAAAAATATAAGCCACTCGTGCCAATGTTTCTTTTAATGAATGAACTTGCTGAAATTCTTCGTAAAAAAAGATTCGATCGTGGTGCGATTGACTTTGATTTTAAAGAAGCCAAAGTTTTAGTTGACGAAGATGGAAAACCGACCGATGTGATCACTCGAGAACGTTCATCTGGTGAACGTTTAATTGAAGATTTCATGCTGGTTGCCAATGAAACGGTAGCAGAGCATTTCCATTGGATGAATCTTCCGTTTATTTATCGTGTCCATGAAGATCCGAAAGAGGAAAAATTGAGCCGCTTCTTCGAGTTCATTACGAATTTTGGCTATGTTGTCAAAGGTACAGCAAATGATGTTCATCCAAGAGCATTGCAGCAAATTTTAGAAGAAGTCCGCGGAACACCGGAGGAAATGGTGATTTCAACTGTGATGCTTCGTTCAATGAAGCAAGCCCGTTATGATGCGGAAAGTTTAGGCCACTTTGGTTTGTCAGCGGAGTTTTATACACATTTTACATCGCCGATTCGCCGCTACCCGGATTTAATTGTTCATCGTTTAATAAGAACCTATCTTGTTGAAGGAAAAGTCGATGAAAAAACGCAAAGCGTATGGCGTGCAGAACTTCCGGACATTGCTGAACACACATCCAATATGGAACGTCGAGCAGTCGATGCTGAGCGGGAAACAGATGATCTGAAAAAAGCAGAGTTCATGCTTGATAAGATTGGTGAAGAGTTTGATGGTATTATCAGCTCTGTCACAAATTTTGGTTTCTTTGTTGAACTGCCTAATACTGTCGAAGGTCTTGTCCATGTAAGCTATTTAACGGATGATTATTACCGCTATGATGAAACCGCCTATGCGATGATCGGGGAGCGTACCGGCAATATCTTTAGAATTGGCGATGAAATCACCGTTCGTGTCGTTAATGTTGATAAGGATGAGCGAATTGTTGACTTTGAAATTGTCGGCATGAAGGGAACAAGAAGAACTGAAAGAAGACAGACCCCGAAAGTCTTCCAAAGTGGCGGAAGAGGCCGTGGTAGCGGAAAAAGCCAAGGTGATGGAAGAGGCAAATCAAGAGGTCATGGTAAACAAGGTAACGACAGCAATGGGAATGCTAAAAAAGACCATAAAAATAAAGACGGCCAGCCATATTATCGAAACGTAGCGAAAAAGAAGAAGAAAAAGAGAAAATAAATGAATTTGATCTAAACATTTCGAATCAGGTGGAGACAATGCTCTTCACCTGATTGCGCTGCAAGAAATTGCCCGACGATGATTTCTTATTTGATAGGCCCGACTAGTATTTGCTATAGTAATAAGTAAGTTGTTGTATGCAGGAGGGGAGAACTTATGCCAAAAGGTGCAGGCAAGGTCATTGCACAAAATAAAAAGGCTCACCATGATTATTTTATTGAAGATACATATGAAGCGGGAATTGTGCTTCAAGGAACTGAAATAAAAGCAATCCGTGCGGGACGTGTCAATTTAAAGGATTCCTATGCCAAGATTGAAAAAGGTGAACTTTTTTTACATAACATGCATATTAGTCCATATGAACAAGGGAACCGCTATAATCACGATCCTTTACGAACTAGAAAGCTATTGTTACATAAAAAAGAAATCGCAAAGCTTATTGGTATTACAAAGGAACAAGGCTATTCCCTTGTCCCATTAAAGATATATTTGAAAAATGGTTATGCTAAAGTATTAATTGGATTAGCTAAAGGTAAAAAGAATTACGATAAACGTGAGGACCTAAAACAAAAAGAAGCAAAACGTGATATCGAGCGTGCTTTCAGAGAGCGACAAAAGATGTAGCAACTGATTCGCGATATAGAAATGGCGGTTGTGTAAAATATTATGTCATTTTACTATTATTTACAGTTGATTAGGTACTTGTTTGTGCTATAATAAATAACGTAAGGTAGTTAAAAAAATACAACTTAATATGCAGCAAGCATTAAAGCTTACTATCCAGTACACCTTATATTTTATATATGGGGACGCTACGGTTTCGACAGGGGTAGTTCGAGCTTGAGTTGCGAGTCGAGGGGATCGGCCTCGTTAAAACGTCAAAGCCTATAACTGGCAAAACTAACAATAACTTCGCTTTAGCAGCTTAATAACTGTCTAATGCGGTTCCTCCCTCCATCGCCCATGTGGTAGGGTCAGGGACTCACTCTTAGTGGGCTACGCCGGAGTTCGCCGTCTGAGGACGAAGGAAGAGCACAATCAGACTAGCTGCTGGGAAGCCTGTCGATAGGCTGAACAGTTAGCGAAGCGCTAATATATCGACTACACTCGTAGAAGCTTAAGTCACGATGCTTTTGGACGTGGGTTCGATTAGTAATTAGTCGCCTTATGTGGTAACACATAAGTGAAAATTCGGCTTGATCGGTGAAACCTAAGTTGCGTAATAGCAATAAGGCAATCCCGAGCAGTATGTGGAGTAATCCAACAGCTGTGTATCGACTTATAGGCTGCCAAGTTCATTGGTAGTACTAGGATGTGAAACCCTGCCTGAGGACAGTTCAGGTAAATCTATGTTTCGCATAATACGCCGAGGGGCCTGAATAAAATCAGGTTCAAGATATAGTCAGTGCCATGACGAAAGCATGGAAAAGCACGTCCCACCGTCTCCACCAAATACATACCTTTGGTGGTTAAACAGATTACTACACGGACTTACCGATAAAACGGTAGGTCTGTTTTTATTTTCCCAAAAAAATTGTATTTAATTAGAGTTTGAAAAAATATTTTTCAAACTCTTTTTTTCTTCTTATTAATTCAGAGCAGATTAAGCCCCCCGATCTGATAAATAGCCGTACAGATTTCGCCTATTTAGTAAATAGCATTGAAAATAGCCTAAATAGACGGAGAGATTCCGCCTATTGACTAAAAAAACGTGAAAATGAGGGATTTTGACCTGCTTAACCGGAAAACTCCCCTTATATCCCCAAAAATGAGCTAAATTATGCATCTAACCGGAAAGTCTCCGTTTATTTTAGTTTCGCTGGTTACTCAATTAGGTGCATGTTTTCTTATTTAAGAGAAGTGAGAGAAGGGTCTTCTCTATTTGCAATATTATAACTATTACTTTGTATAATTCAAATCGTATCTATCACAAAACTATATCTCCCTTTTCTCTCTTAAACTCCTTTTTATTCGTCCTAAACAATTCTCCAAATGCCGCCCCACCTAAAATCAACACAGCTCCGGTTATTTGCACAAGACTTAATTTTTCTCCTAGAAGGGCAGCTGAGAAAATCAATGCCGAAAGTGGCTCCAAATATCCAAGGATTGATACTGTCTGCACAGGCAGACCGCCAATAGATGAAAAATAAAAATAGCAGCCGATACCAGTATTTACAATGCCTAATATAAGGATAGGTATCAAATTCTCTCCCGTAAAATTAACTGAAAATCCTTGCTTAAACCCCATAAAAATAGCAACCGTAATAAAGCTCGTAAT
The DNA here is from genome assembly GCA_016841285.1 of Guptibacillus hwajinpoensis. GTDB lineage: Bacteria > Bacillota > Bacilli > Bacillales > Bacillaceae_J > Schinkia. Next base: position 12,365 of record JAENZK010000032.1, read on the forward strand.
TAACTGGCACATGGAATTTTCGAGTCCTGTGATGCTTTTGGCTTTTTTATTGAAAATGACCATAAAGGCATACGTGATTGCTGATAGGATGCCACAAATCAATCCCCAGGAAGATCCTCCCTGTGACAAGGCTAGGCCATTTACGCAAAGCATTCCAACTACAACAGCAAGAAATCCAAGTAGTTTGGCAGTGGCCAGCTTTTCCCTAAATAAAAAGGGAGAAACGATCATGACAATTACAGGACCGCAATAATAGGCAAGAGTGGCCATGCTTACACCAATCTGTGCGTATGCCTCATATAAAAACATCCAGCTTGCCCCCATCGCCACGCCAGATATCACTAAATAGAGAAAGTGTGATTTGTTTTTCCAAAACTGGACTTTCTGCTTAGTCAGTGCAAATACAGCAATTAGAAAAAGGCTGCCAATCATAGTCCGCAAATATACAATTTCATAGCTGTTTAATAAAATGTAACTGGCCACAATTCCGTTTGTACCAAATAGGAGCAATGCGGCTATATATTTGAAATAGGCACTTTTCATTTTACTACCTTCCTTCCACATTCCATCTTGTATTTTTAATAAAAAAAGCATATCATGACTCCGTGGATTACAAAATTGAATGTTTATCATGAAATCCATGAGAAAACCAGATGTGAAAGGAAAATAGATATGAATATCCATAAATATATGGCATTTGTCAAAGCAGTGGAATATAAGAGTTTTACAAAAGCTGCCCAAAGCTTGAATTATACACAGTCTGGGATCAGCCGTATGATTAGCGATTTAGAAACGGAATGGGGAGTTCTCCTTTTTGAAAGAGGACGTGCCGGTATCACTTTAACCTCAGATGGTTTTAAATTACTGCCCCAGTTAAAGCGAATCTGTAATGAGCATGAGATCTTAATGAGGCAAATTGAGGACCTACACGATATGCAGTCTGGAATGATTCGTATTGGGACGTTTTCCAGCGTGGCAACTCATTGGCTGCCTAATATGATTAAAATTTTTAAGAAGGACTACCCGGATATTGATTTTGAACTGCTGTTAGGTGATTATACAGAAATTGAAAGCTGGATTATTGAAGGAAGAGTTGATTTTGGATTTTTACGGTTACCGGTAAAAGCGGACCTGGAAACGATCTTTTTGGAGAAAGACCGTTTGCTAGTAGTGATTCCGCAAGATCATCCGTATGCGCATTGTGATAAGTTTCCGATCAACGAATTATTGAATAATCCATTTATGCTATTGGAAAAGGGTGCGAAAGCAGAAATCTCAGAAATCTTTGAGAAGCACAATATTTCACCACAAGTTGATTTTACAACATGGGATGACTATGCCATTATGTCCATGATAGAAAACGGACTTGGCATCAGTATATTACCGGAATTAATTTTACAGCGTATTCCTTACCGAATTATCGCGAAAGAACTTGAGGTTCCCGCTTTTAGAAATATTGGGATTGCTATGAGAGAGCAAAAATCACTTTCTTTGGCGTCGAAAAGGTTTTTAGAATACTTATCCTATAGAAGAGAGTGAACAAAAAAATTTCCAAGCTGTAGGATTTTTTTAAAAAAATTAAGATATCATTGCTGGCGCAAAGCCTAATAGTAAAGTGACTATTTTAACTAGGGATATTGTCATTTATTACAGTCATTATCATTTAGTCGGTTGTTTACTTTCGTTCACGGTTACTTGTTGGAGAATTTTTGATATTTTCTCATCCAAAATTTTTTCTAAATCACCGATTGTTACGGGCTTAGCATGCTGCATGAGCTCATATCCTAACTGACCGGTAACCTCAATAGAGGCATCTTTAACATCGCTGATTGAAATAATTCCGTTTTCATGCAATCTTGCTTCTAACTGATCAACTGATAAGCGTAATTTTTTAAGATTATTGGAAATGATTTTTCCATTTTGAATAACTGGTGTTTTCTTCCCAATAAATACTTTTTTCATAATTCTAAATTTAATTGTTAAAAACTGAATAAGTATAAGAAATGCTACAAAACAACATAAGACAACGATTGTTTTCATTAAGCCCTTCTCTGTAATAGCATGGCTTATTGTCGATGCAATTGCTAAAAGTGTTATAATTTCTAACCCCGACATTTCGGCTACAGTTTTTTTACCCGCAATGCGTACTAAACAAAATCCGGTTAATAAAATTGCGATTGATTCTAAAATGTAGTTCATAACAACCCTCAAATCAAACTAATATTTAGAGGCTTTTTTTTCTAACATAAATTGTATCCAATAGAATACGTATGACTTTGAGAAAAAGTAAAGAAAAAATTGAAGACCATTTATTCGAACCAATGAATAGTATCTAACCTTTTTTGCAAATACCGAGAAGGGAAAGGAGAAGAAGGCATTTACAATTGCGTTAAGTAAAGTAAATTGTATCAAATTTCCATATGTCCATTTTAGAATCCACATTGAGCCAATTAAAAAAGGACCGATATTGAATGGGAATTCTCCAAATAGGTAAGAGTTTGGCTTATTATAAAATACCCACCATTTTTGTTTTTTTCCGATTATTGCATTAGCAACCTCGATAACACCGATTAGAAGTGAGGTAGGTAAAAATCTTTTTATATTTTGTAAACCCAAAAAAGGTAGTGTTGACCATGCAAGCATGACCATAGCAATATTCAGTAATCTTTGGACTTTTATTGGCATACAAATTCACTCCTTTCACAGAAACCTACTACCTTACTTAGTTAATATATCCAAATAATAACCTTCTATGTATGGGTACATTATTTACAATGCCCAATATGAGGATAGGTATCAAATTCCCTTCCATAAAATTAACTTAGAATCCTTGCTTAAAACCCATAAAAATAGCAACCGTAATAAAGCTCGTCATTAACTGGCACATGGAATTTTCAAGTCCTGTTATGCTTTTTGCATTTTTATTTAAAATGACCATAAAGATATCCATAAATATATGGCATTTTTCAAAGCGGTCGAATATAGAATTTTATCTTATAGAAGGAGAGGTAACTGGATGATTCAATGATTATTTTAATTTTTTAAATAATAGAAAAATTAATACTTTAATTTCACACTCTTTTATGTTAACCTATATTTTAAATAAGTTAACATATTAGCGGAGGAATTTTCATGGAGACAAGAAATGAGCGTTTAAGAACGGTAATCTTATGTTCTTTATTTGCAGCAATTACAGCTGTACTTGCACAAGTGAATATACCATTACCAATTGTTCCGATTAGTGGACAAACACTTGCAGTAGGTTTAACTGCAACTATTTTGGGAAGTAAGCGTGGCACGATTGCAATCCTTTGTTATATTGCTTTAGGAGCAATCGGACTACCAGTATTCGCAGAAATGAAAGGAGGTGCCCAAATATTAGTTGGTCCTACGGGAGGCTACATAACTGGGTTCGTTATTACCGCTTTTGTAACTGGCTATATTTTGGAGAAAACAAAATTTTCTCTTAAAATGGCTTTAGTTGCTAATATTATTGGAATGTTAATTACATTAATTGTCGGTACAGTGCAATTAAAATATGTACTTGATTTGTCATGGTCGGCTGCTTTAGCTGCAGGTGTATATCCATTCATCGTTGTTGGCCTTATAAAGGCATTTTTAGCGAGCTGGATCGGTATTATCGTAAGACAACGATTAATTCAGGCTAATTTACTTAGAAATGAGAAGCAAACAGCTGCCTAATCGGAAGAAGTTGCTAGGATAATGAAACTAAAAATAAAAGGCTACCGAAAAATGGTAGCCTTTTTCATTTCAAATTCGGATATCCCTGCTGGCGCAAAGCCTCATATATCAAGAGAGCAGCTGTATTTGAAAGGTTCAGGGAACGAACATGATCACTCATTGGTATTCTTAGAAAGTGGTCTTCATTTTTATAAAGCAAGTCTTTTGGTAAACCCGTTGTTTCTTTTCCGAACATGAAATAATGTTCCTTATCAACATCACTGAAATCAGAGGATGAATGTGTTTTTTCACCAAACGTCTCAATATAGTAAAACTCACCTTGATTTTTTGAAAAAAAGTCATCTAATGAGTTGTAATACGTTATATTTACAGAATGCCAGAAATCTAAACCAGCCCGTTTTATCATTTCTTCGTCTGTTGAAAAGCCAAGTGGTCGGATTAAATGCAAGGCTGTATCCGTTGCGGCACATGTACGCGCAATATTCATAGTATTAGCCGGAATTTCTGGTTGATATAGTACAACATGTATAGCCAAGAATGGTCACCTCTATCTATATTCTACCTACAAATTATAGCATACAAATTGTGAATAGTTGCGACATAATAGCGATCAAAAGTTCAGTAGAGTAGTGTCTTAATAACCAGCCATTATGTAATGATATACTTGAAAATAGAAAAAAGTAATACTTAAAATAAAAGTAATACATATTATTTTCATACTATACAGTTGTGAAAGAATGGAGTAATAAGGGGGTAAGGAAAATAATGGAAAAAATATATTTAGATTACAATGCCAGTACACCGATTGCGCCAGAGGTGCGAGAGGCAATGCTTCCTTTTTTAGAACAACATTATGGTAATCCTTCTGCTTTGCACTTTGAGGGAATTCACGCTAAACAGGCGGTAGAGAATGGGAGAAAGCAAGTAGCAAGTCTTCTGCAGTGTGAACCAAATGAAGTTATATTCACCAGTGGTGGAAGTGAGTCGAATAATTATGTTTTAAAGGGTGTATTTACGACTTTTAGAAATAAAGGCAATCACATTATAACTACAACGATTGAGCATCCAGCCATCATGAATCCTTGTCATTTTCTTGAATCACTTGGGGCTAAAATTACGTATGTACCAGTAGATCAAAACGGGAGAGTAAATCCCGATGACATAAAAAAGGCGATAACCGATGAGACAATCTTAATCACAGTGATGCATTCCAATAATGAAGTGGGAACGATCCAACCAATTAAAGAGATTGGTAAAATTGCAAAAGAGCACAACATCTTGTTTCACACCGATGCATCACAATCAGTAGGTAAAATCCCGATCGATGTAAAAGATCTCCATATTGATTTTTTAACCGTTGCAGGACATAAGTTATATGCGCCTAAAGGAGTTGGGGCCCTTTACATTAGGGAGGGAGTCGAGATTGAGTCGCTCATCAACGGTGCCGGTCATGAAAGTGGAAGGAGAGCCGGTACAGAAAATGTTGTATTTGCGGTTGGTCTTGGTGAAGCTTGCGAGTTAGCTAAAAGGAGTATGTCCCGAAATAAAGAGATCCTTGATTTAAGAAATTATTTCTGGGATCAACTTCAGACAACCTTTAATAAAAACATCGTTATTAATGGGAACCTAGAGGATACTTTACCCAATACATTAAATGTTAGCTTCGTTGGACAAATTGGTGGAGACATTTTAGCACAGGTTCCTGACATTGCTGCTTCAACCGGATCCGCTTGTCATTCCGGTACGGTTACACTTTCACCCGTATTGGAGGCAATGGGAATTACGGAGCATGTAGGCAAAGGGACCATCCGTTTTAGTCTAGGTAGATATACAACAAAAGAAGAGGTGGATCGAGCTGTACATTTATTTCGGGAAGCTGTGAATATTTGAGGTGTCTAGTATTTTACTCGCAGGTTCTCTTTCGAAATGCAAATAGGGTGCGAAATCAAGTTGATTTTCTCACCCTTTTATTATTTAAAAATAAACGGTTAAATTCCGTTTAAATTGATAAATACCCATATTTCCTTAAAAATAAGGGAGGCTTTTCCGGTTACATCACCAAAATCGTTGGATTTTGGCCTATTTTGAGAAGTTAATCGGAATGGCTCCGCCTATAACTGCTTATTAAGCCTACTATTTATACATTAGCCGGAATGTCTCCGTCTAAAAAAGCATAGCGAATCCCTTTTTGCTAGATACCTTCCTTTCATCTGAGACTCCCCCTAATCAAATGAAAATGCAATACCTCCATTTCAATTGTCAAAAATCTTTAAAAATAAGTTCATTTTTTGTCTACATCAATACATGTGGGGGTAATGGTATTATAAAACCAGAAGTTAAACATTATCCATTAGGAGGAATAATCATGAATCAAGAACAAGTACCTTCACTAGCCATTATTTTATTATCGGAGGATTTAGAAAAGCTGCATGCAGGTTCACTAGTTGGTTCAGTTGCTTCAATGTCTGGAATGAGAGTAAATTTCTTTGTAACGATGAATGCTTTAAAGGCTTTTTTGAAAGACAGTGTGGATAATAATGATTTTAAAACTGGAGATGTAGGGAAAGAACTCCTTGCTAAGAAGATACCGCTATTTAATGACTTATTACAAGAAGGTAAAGATATAGGGGAATTGGGTGTTTATGGTTGTGCAATGGCAATGGATGTAATGGGTTGGAAAAAAGAAGATATGATTGATGTCTTTGATGACATTATTGGTGTAACTGCCTTTTTAGGAATGGCACAAAATGCTCAAGTCATTACAATGTAGAAGGAGGAATTAAAAATGAGTGAAGTAACAAAACAAGTGGATGCAAGAGGTTCATTCTGTCCGGGACCATTAATGGAATTAATTAAAGGAATTAAAAAAAGTGCGATTGGTGATGTCGTAGAGGTTATTTCTAACGATAAAGGCTCAAGAGTAGATATTCCTGAGTGGGTTGCGAAAATGGGTCATGAAATCGTACATGAGAAACTTGATGGTGATGACTATTATATTGCAGTAAAAAAATTAAAATAAACATAATCGATTACACATTGAAGGAGGCCTAAATCTCCATGGTAAAACGGATTGTTGTATTAGGTGGTGGTAGCGGTGGTACTATGACCGCTAACCGATTAGGTAGACAACTTGGACAAGAAATTAAAAATGGTGAAGTTGAAGTTGTGTTAATTGCCAATACAGATACACATATTTATCAACCGGGCTATTTATTTATCGCAATGAACGAAAAAGAACCAGAGCATTTTATTCGTAAGGAAAATCGTCTAGTTCACCGGAATGTAAAACTGGTTTTTGATGATATTGTAAAAATAGATAAGGATCAAAATGTCCTGCATTCAGCAAAACAAAAATACCCTTACGATTATTTAGTGGTGTCTACGGGGTCGCATCCTGATTTTAATAGTGTTCCTGGATTAAAAGAAGGATCCGATAATTTTTATACTTTAGATGGGGCTATCAAACTTCGAGATAAGCTTGCTAACATGACAGAAGGACGAATTCTACTAACAGTCGATGTTCCGCATAAATGTCCGGCCGCCCCATTAGAAATTATTCTAATGCTTGATGATTATTTTAGAAAAAAAGGTGTTCGTGACAAGGTAGAATTAAAATATACCTACCCGATTAATCGTATTCACTCCTTACAACCAGTTGCAGACTGGGCGCAGCCACAATTTGAGAAACGAAATATTTTATCAGAGACCTTCTTTAACTTGGAGGCGGTGGACCCAGAGCGGAAGGTTGCGATAACAATGGATGGAGAGGAACATCCTTTTGATATTCTAATTTCCATTCCTGCCCATACTGGTGCACCCGTTATTATTGATTCTAGATTAGGAGATGAAGACGGATTTATTCCTACAGACCGTTATTCATTGAAAATGGAAGAGTCAGACAATGTCTATGTAGTGGGCGATGCTACGAATCTTCCGATTAGTAAAGCAGGCTCTACAGCCCATTATCAAACGGAGGTCGTTGTACCGAACATCATCAATCGTATTAAAGGTCGTCCGGAAACAGCTCGTTACAGTGGGAAAGTTGCTTGTTTCTTAGAAAACAGTTTAGAAGACGCAAGTATGATTACATTTGACTATAATAATCCACCAGCACCAGCGACCACCTCTGATTTATTGCACTGGTTTAAGTCAGTATACAACGAGCTTTACTGGTTAAATGCACGGGGTATTCTATAGGAGGTGAACCTGATATGACCGCCGTTATGGAGTCAAATGAAACGATGATGAAACTTCAAGGTTTTATTGAGGCAGCCATGCAAGCTGTAACCGCTGAAATGGTGAATGATATAGCTGTAAAAGTAGTGAGCATGATTGAACTGGCTGATGATGTTGTACAACCAGAAACTCTCTCCTTACTTCGAAAGTTACCGGAAGTCAGTGAAAGTTTAGAAAGAACGCTGGATGAGGTAAAAAAAATTGAAGAGAACGGAACGCTCAATATGCTTCTTCAATTAAGCGAAATGGTTGGTTCAATGAAACAGTCTATGACCGGACCAATGATTTCAGATATGATGGAAAAAGCAATTATAGGCGTTGAGTTTGCTGATGATTTAGTCCAAAAAGGGTCATTAGAATTAGTAGACGGAATGATCACAGCTTTTGACAAAGCCAAACAAGATCAGCTAGGGAAAGACCCCTTAAGCGTATTTCAAATCATTCAATCTCTTTCGGACCGCCAAACAAGGGAAGGGATAAGTTTGTTGCTTTCTTTTGTAAAACATTTACCGAAAGAAATAAAGTAAAAAGCAAGACAGGAACCTGAATCGAAAACCCTTTCAGGTTCTTTTTCTGTATAACAGAAAATTCATAATATTCCTTAAGGTATTGACAATATAAACATTAGAAGATAAAATATTTTATAAATAAAATAGTCGAGAGAAATTATTTAACTTCTTTTACATAAAAGGACTTTAGCATGCTATTAAATACTCATTTGGTAGTATGAAAAAGTAATACTTTAAATATAGAGAAGTATAGAATAAGGGAAATCGGTATATTACTTGACTAGTCAGGGATAGAGGACTAGTTTTAGGAATATACCGTTTTTTTGTTAAAGGGGGAGTTCATTCATATGGAAAAAACAAAGGGGTCTATCGAATCGGAGATAAGTAAAGCCATTACTCAATGGGAAAAGGAATTCCTAGGACGAGGATCGGTATCTGTTAAAACAGATATATTACGTGACCTGATTATTATTGATTTACAGGGAATATTAACACCTGCTGAATACAGTGTTTGTGAAACAAGAGAAGGAATGGTTTCCATCAAAAAAACTCGGTCTGAATTAGTTGAATCCGGTATAGATACTTTAAAGGAAATCATTTTAACGATTACCGGAGAAGAAGTGAAAAGTTTTCATACTGATATTAGCACCCGTACTGGAGAACGAGTGATGATTTTTAAATTATTTAACGATTATGAGAAAAAATTTAACCTTTAAATACAATTGTATATAAGGGAGATCTTTAAAAGACTATTAAGTTAGTTAAAGGTAAACCGACATTTCAGTGGCAGCGCTCATGAACGCGCTAGAATTCTGAATTTGTCGGTTTTTTTATTTTGGTTCGGTTAATGTTGCTTGTTGATTTCCGTTACAGGCGGACGCTTTCCGCGGGCGGTCCGTGAGCCTCTCTTCGCTTCACTCCTGTGGGGTCTCACCTGGACGCGCTATCCCGCAGGAGTCGCCGCCTTACACTCCAATCACCTAACCCGAATATCAACACTCACCTTTAACACAGTCTTTATTTTGGGGGGACTCTAGATGTTTTCGATTAGTTTATCGTCATTACTTACTTACTATTTTGCCATGCTTATGATATCTGGGATCAGTGGATTATTGCTGTTACACCATCGAATACCTGTAGGTTATGTTCGTTTTCATATCGGTATCGTTGCATTACCGCCGATCGTTTCATTGGTGGCCCTTTTTAATACGAGTATGACTGCTATTGTCGGCCCTTGGCACTTGGATTCTCTAGCTTGGTTAATGGCTTGTTTTGTTACAACAATAGGTTTAATCATTCAACGGTTCTCTATGCGTTATTTACTCGGAGACCGGTCTTATCGAAAATACTTTACGCTTTTTACGTTTTTGACAGGTACTGCTTCCGTTGCTTGGTTAAGTGAGGATCTACTTTTGTTAG
>JAENZK010000455.1 GCA_016841285.1 Guptibacillus hwajinpoensis
CCCATGGAGCCAAATTCATTGTTAAAAAACCATCAACAATCCCTTCTGAAATATAAGCAAGTTCTAAAGCTGCACAGCCATACGACCTTGCAGCGCGAATTTTTTCCACTAACCTTTGCATGACCCGCTCATTGATTACATCATTCTCACATAACCAATAATGATTAAAATCCACAATCGATTCTTCAAGCTTGCGATTTGGGTCCAAATCAGGTAATCTCTCACCATTTTTAAAGGCCCCATTCCCTCTCAAAGCTGTGTAAAGATTACCCGCCATACAATCATAGACTAAACCAATTTCACCAATCCCGTTATAAAATATCCCAATCGAAATGGCAAAATTCCTTTTTTGTTGTATAAAATTAATCGTACCATCAATAGGATCAACGATCCAAACGACACCATCCAATGATTTTAAATCCTCACCATAGCCTTCTTCACTAAATAAAAAATGGTCCATGAACGTATTCTTAATGTTTTTTGCTAGAAAATATTCCGTTTCTCTATCAATGGTTGTAACAAGGTCTTTCGGATTTGATTTTGTCTCAACCATCAAAGGATCATTGATTTTCTTGCGAATTAATTCTCCTGCCTCTACTATCCACTTTTTAGCATGTTGATATATAACTTCACGTCTTTCTTCATTCATGTAATCCCCCCATTTTGGAAAAATTAATATTAAATCGCCAATTTCCTCCTTATTAACTCGATACAAAGTAGTAATATGGGAATGAGCAGTTGAACCGTTAAAAAGTAAAAGGAAACTGTTGATCCCATTCCTCGAATCATGTCCTCGAACGAAGGGATAGACCAGATTGAAAATAAAATAATTAAAAAACCAATTGGCAGTACAATTTGTTTATAGCTGGGCAGAGTCAGCCATTGCGAAGTACCAAGCACAAGCATATAAAAAAAAGCGGAAAGCTGAACAAAACCACCAAGAATCCAAACGGCAATAACTATGGACTCAATATGTTCAAAAAAAGAACCGATACTTATGAATCTTGCCGCCTCAAAAACAGGGAAATGTATATTGGTAAGTATTCCACCAAATAAAAAAAGATTTCCAAGATTTATAAAAACCATTATCAACACACTGGCAATAAGCGAAACCATTCCCCATTTCATGACCTTTTGTTTTTTGCTTAATAAAGGTATGAGGAACGACATCAATGAAAATTGACTTAACCAGGCGTGCGGTGCAAGGGAGCCTTTAATAGAGGGCATCACCCCATCTTCCATAATCGGAAAAATATTTTTTACATTTAATTCAGGAATTAAAAAAACATAAATCATTATGTAGAAAGCCAAAACAATCGGCAAAAAAATAATAGCACATCGTCCAATCGTTTCAATGCCTCCATGAACAGCAATCGCGCAAGAAATAGCAATACTCCCGATAATAAATAGTAAGGGCGTTTTATGCAAAAAAGCACTTCCAATGAACTCACCGTATTCCCTAAATGCGATTGCCGTATCATGTAATAAAAAAAACAAGTAAATGAACGCAATGATTTTGCCAATCATCCTCCCTAAAATAAGTTCACAATATTCGATTAGAGTTTTCCCCGGAAAAATCCTTGAGAGCTTTACAATTATTATAACGATAAGAAAGCCGCTCAAAGATCCCCATATGGGAGATAGCCATAAATCACGCTTTGCATGCTGTGCTGTGACATAGGGAATGTAGAGAATAGCCGTACCGACAACTGTTATATACATGATCAGGGTTAATTCTAAGTAAGAAATTTTACCTTTTTCAATCATATTTATTCATTCCTTTTCTAAAAGGAGTCTTACCACAATATTTCAAATGACTGATAGATGAAGTCAATTAGTTGCCCTGGCCCGGGCATTTCCGGAAAAATAACGAGTAAAACAGAAAGAATCCAGTTAATCAGCATTAACGATAAAAAGGATATTTTTACCTTTTTGTCATTTTCCTTCAACAACGGCCATTGGGACAAATAAATTAGCACCAATAAGGTTGTTACTCCTAATATCCCTAGAATCTTCATCGTTCAGCACCTTTTTTTGGTTTTCCAGTTGCCAAACCGGTTCTTTTGATCTTTGCTTTCGTTTCAAACGAAACTGATACTTTTGGGAAAATTTCATCCCACTCTTCTTCTTTTTGTTTCCATATCTGTGGATATTTTCTCTGATATTCATCAGCAAAACCAAAAATATCTGCATTTAATTCCTCCTTTACAATCGAAAAAGCTAATTCTTCTCTTTGTTGAATTTCAACACCAACCTTCTCCTCGACTTCTTTTATTACCTTTTTATCGAATAAACTATGTGATGTCGTATTTTGAATAACTTCCAGATCAACGTTTGTTTTAATGTGCATGCCCCATTCACCATTCTTTATGGTGGGGATCAATTCACTATGACTTCTTAGTAGATTTAAGGAGATGTAGCCCTTTTCGTCTTCAAAGGAAATCGTAATAATCCCTGATTTAATCTCATTTCTTGGCCAAAGAATACCCCTTGTTT
>JAENZK010000033.1 GCA_016841285.1 Guptibacillus hwajinpoensis
AAAAACTACCTTTGAAAATCTGAGGCATCCGCCGGAGGCTTTAACTTTATTCAGCCTGCTGAATTAAGTTAAATTTTTCTCTTCAGTCTATATACATAGGCTAATATTTCGGCAACCGCTTTAAAAAACTGCTCAGGTATCGCGTCACCGATTTCCGCTTGCGCATACAACGCCCGGGCTAATGGCCGATTTTCGATTGTAACGACCTCGTGATTTTTGGCAATCTGTTTAATTTTTAATGCTACATAATCAACCCCTTTTGCAACTACAATTGGGGCATCTGCTTTACTTTCATCATATTTTAAAACAACCGCATAATGGGTAGGATTTGTGATTACAACATCCGCGTTTGGAATTTCCTGCATCATACGTTGCATTGCCATTTGCCTTTGTTTTTCCTTAATCTTCGATTTAATTTTCGGGTCCCCTTCCATGTTCTTGTATTCATCTTTAATATCTTGTTTAGACATGCGAAGGTTTTTTTCATGTTCGAATTTTTGGTAAGCATAATCAAACACTGCTAAAATAATAAGTAAAATAGAAACGACTAGGCCCATTTGTATGGTAACCTTACCGATTACCGCTAAGGATGCACCTACACTTTTTTGCGATAGAATTAAAACATCTTCAAAATTCAACCAAAGAACAGCAAAAGCACCCGTTCCAACAATTGAAATTTTGAGAATGGATTTAAATAGTTCAACAATCGCTCTAATCGAAAATATTCGTTTTGCTCCAGTTATTGGGTTTATTTTTTCCAATTTAAACTGGATCGCTTCTGTTGAAAATAAAAAGCCAAATTGCATAAAATTAGAAGCAACAGCGATAATCGCAACCGTCAGCATAATCGGTGCAACAAAATACAAAGCCCGAAGTGTAAAATCAATGAACATTGTATGAATATTATCTTCAGTAACATCCCAAAGCATATATTCATTTAAAGACACCGTGAGCATCGCTAAAATTTGCTCTTTTAGCGAACCACCAAAAAATAAGAACAACAGGAAAACAAAAAATAGAATAAGTGCAGCACTTACATCCTGACTCTTCGCTACTTGGCCTTTCTTCCTTGCATCCTGACGTTTCTTCGGTGTTGCTTTTTCCGTTTTTTCACCCGCAAAAAACTGTAGGTCCAGTTGAACAATCAAATGCGCCTTATTTGGCATCTTACACGCCCCCAAAGATTTGCATCAATCCCCGCATCGTAATCAGCATGGACTCAAATAATTTTTGAAAGAGAATCAAAAAGACCGGCATCACTACTACGAGTAATATAAAACCAACTAATATTTTGACTGGTAAACCCACTACAAAGATATTGAGCTGAGGAACTGTTCTAGCCGTGATCCCTAAAGCTACATCTACTAAAAATAAGCAGCCGACAATGGGGATCGCCATTTGAAAAGCAATGATAAACATCGAATTAAACGTTGTTGCAATATATTCGACGAGTCTTTCGCTGCCAAGTGGGAGCCATGCCTGCTCAAGAGGTATTATTTTATAGCTGTAAAAGATACCGTCTAGTATTAGATGATGACCATCTACTACCAACAATAGTAAAAGTGCAAATATATATAAATATTGACCTAAAATCGGACTTTGGGCTCCAGTTTGCGGGTCAATAACATTGGCGATGGCAAATCCCATCTGGTAGTCTATAAATCCCCCAGCAATCTGGATCGCCGACAAAACCATAAAGGCGATTAATCCTATAAATAAACCTACTAGCAACTCTTTTAGGACGAGCATAAAATAGGCTTCATCAATGGCCAATGTTGGATGCTCCATCGATAAGAACATTAAATATGATAAAAAAAATCCTAAACCCACTTTATAAGTTGTGGGGATGTTCCGATAAGAAAAGAGAGGAACCGTTACAAAAAAGGATGTTACACGAATAAATATTAATAAAAATACCGGAAATGCATTTATTAAATCTATCATTTCTTACCCTACAAACTTATAAAGATTATTAAAGATTTGAAATGAGTAGTCTACAATTCTCGAAAGCATCCAAGGACCGAAAAAGATAAGGCCAGCCAATACCGCAATTATTTTCGGAATAAAGGCTAATGTCTGTTCCTGAATTTGTGTTGTTGCCTGAAAAATGCTGACAAGAAGTCCGACACCTAATGCTAATAATAACAATGGTAAAGATACCGCTAAGACCGTCATAATCCCTTGTTCGGCAACACCAATGACAAAATGAGAGTTCATATAATCACCCTATTTGAATGAAGTTTGAAAGTTTAAAAGCTCAATAGTAATGACTTAACAACCAGGTACCAACCATCAACCATAACAAATAATAATATTTTAAATGGCAATGAGATCATAACAGGCGGGAGCATCATCATCCCCATCGACATCAACACGCTGGCTACGATCATATCGATTACTAAGAACGGGACAAAGATCATGAAACCAATTTGAAATGCGGTTTTAATTTCACTTATGGCATAAGCAGGCACAAGTGCTGTTAATGGAATATCCTCAATTGTTTCTGGTCGATCCATATCCGCATAGCTTAAAAACAGCATTAAATCTTTTTGTCTCGTATGTTTACTCATAAATTCCTTCATTGGCACAGATGCACGATCAAATGCCTGTTGTTCATTAATTTGCCCGTCCAAAAAAGGAGAAACAGCTTGGTCGTTAATTTCCGAAAAAGTGGGCCCCATTATAAAAAATGTCATAAAAAGTGCCAAACTAATTAACACCTGTGTTGGCGGCATTTGTTGGGTTGCCAGTGAGGTCCTTACAAAAGATAGGACGATAATGATTCTTGTAAAGCTAGTCATTAATATTAAGATACTTGGAGCGATTGAAAGAACTGTTAAGAGAAGTATTAGCTGAACGGTTGTGGACACGTTTGTTGGATCTGTACTATTAAAAAAGCTTGGGTCAATGCCCGGAAGAAACTCATTCATTCGTCCTGATCCCTCTTAATTTTGTCATAAAGCTTTTTTCTCCCTTCAGCTAAATCCTCTAATTGCCCTTTAAGCATATGACTAAAGCTTTTCCCGGAACTATTACTACTACGAGTTTGATCATCATTTTTCGTGATAATCTTATTTAGAATATTTTGTCCAACCTGCATTGGCTGGATTTCATTTTGACTTATCAGCTTTTCTATTTCATCTTCGGATGTTATTTCTTTTAATAATTGAATCGTCTCCCCAACCCCAACTACTAAAACTGTTTCGCCAATTCTAACTAATTGGATCGAGCGATTCGGTCCAACTGAAATGCCACCTAAATTTTCCATTGCCTTCATTTGGCCGAATAGGCGATTCCTTTTATTAATAAAACGTAAAATGAGATATATAAGTGCAATAACAACAGCTAATGCAAAAAACATTTTTACAAAATCAAACCATCCAAATTGATTCTCAAATTGTGGTGGTTCAGGGGATACAACCGAATCTTGATTGTTTTTATTAGTTGTACCATTTTCACTTTTCTGTAACATCTGATCAACGGTTTCGTTTCCTGTATCTGTCTCCGCTTGGACATTGAGCCCAAACGGAGCATAAATCAAAAGTATTAGGATTAATAGTAATTTACGCAAGCATTTGCTGCCCCCTCTTTTACTATCCAAGTGTTTTCTTGATTGCTTCTAATACGCGATCCGCTTGGAATGGCTTAACAATAAAATCTTTCGCACCAGCTTGAATAGCATCAATAACCATTGCTTGTTGTCCCATTGCAGAACACATGATGATTTTTGCGCTTGGATCAATTTTTTTGATTTCTTTTAAGGACGTAATCCCATCCATTTCAGGCATTGTTATATCCATGGTAACCAAATCAGGATTAACTTCTTTATATTTTTCAACAGCTTGAAGTCCATCAGCAGCTTCACCAACCACTTCAAATCCATTTTTTGATAAGATATCTTTAATCATCATTCTCATAAAAGCTGCATCATCTACAACCAAAATTCTATTTGCCACTATACATACCTCCATCGGTTTCTATATAATTTATTGTAAATTTTTGATGCGGTCTGATTGACTAATAATATCAGTAACCCTTACACCAAAGTTTTCTTCAATTACAACTACTTCCCCTTTAGCTACCAATTTATTATTTATTAATATGTCAACAGGTTCCCCTGCTAACTTATCTAATTCTATAATGGAGCCAGCAGAAAGATCCAGAATTTCTTTAACAGACCGCTTTGTTCTACCAAGTTCAACCGTTACTTGTAGGGGGATGTCTAACAACATACTAAGGTTACTGGACTCTTGTGGCTGCATCTTTGGTTGTTCAAAAGATGAAAACACAACAGGTTGAACATTAGTTGGATTTACCGGGCCAGTACCAATGTGCTGTGGAACACTTGGGACTTGATTACTAGGCATTGCTCCATTAAATGCTGGCATTGGTTGTCCATAATTCCCCATCGGCATTTGTTGTTGTCTAGGATCCTGATAATAATTCATATTAATAGGCGACTCTTCCATTGGTGCACTATAGACTGGTGTATTACTTTGTTGCCCGACAGAAGGAACGGGCTGCTCGATTTGTTCGACATTCGGTCCACTTGCAGAATTAGAATCTACTAAATCAGGTTCATGCTTGGGCTGTGGATTTAACAACCCTTCTACCATATCCTTTGCAAAATCAATCTGCAAAAGCTGCATAATATTAGAATCTATTAAATCACCAATTTTTAAATCAAATGAAATTTTAACAAGTACTTCATCATCAGGAACCCTATCAGTTCCAGAGCCCTGCATAAAATCCAGAAGATCAATACTTGGTGGTGAGATATCAACCTTTTTACTAAAAACTGTTGACATTGATGTCGCTGCAGAACCCATCATTTGGTTCATAGCTTCTTGCACAGCACTCAATTGAATTTCACCTAAATCCTCTGAAGGATTTTTACCATCCCCACCTAGCATTAAATCAGCAATAATAGCGGCATCGCTTTTTTTGATAACTAGTAGATTGAATCCCTTAAACCCTGCTGTATATTCAACTTGTACAGCTACATATGGCTGCGGGAATGCTTCCGCCAATTGACCTTTCTTAACGATAAAAACTTTCGGTGTCGTAATATCAACTTTTTGATTAAGTAAAGTCGAAAGGGCAGTTGCAGAGCTACCAAAAGAAATATTACCTATTTCGCCTAATGCATCTTGCTCAAGAGGAGATAAATAGTCTTCAATATTAATAGATTGATCATCTAAAATACTTGGTTCATCAAAATTGATGTCATCCCCACCGCCTCTTAGTAGGGCATCAATTTCATCCTGTGACAGCATGCCATCACTGACCATTGTCTTCACCCGCCTTTATTTTGTCTAGAATTTGAATTGCTATATTATGTTTCATCTTACCTGGCTGCCCAATGAATTTTGGGTGATCGGCAATTTTTATTTGTAATGGGCTATCAACAAGTTGATCTAGTTGAATAACATCTCCAACATTTAGGTTTAAAAATTCCTGCACACTAATCGTCGATTCTCCGAGAATAGCCTGAATGGGAAGTTCAGCTTTTTTAATTCGTTTTTCCAATAACGAAATCTCTTCAGGCATTCGTTCCTTATTATTGGTTTGCATCCAATAATGGACAGATAACTTTGGAATAATCGGCTCTAATAATACATGCGGCAGGCAAATATTAATCATTCCACTTGTTTCGCCAACTGTCGTATTCAATGAAATGACTACAACAGTTTCGTTTGGGGATACCATTTGCAAAAACTGTGGATTCACCTCAAAGTCCGTTAAGATCGGATCAATTTCGGCAACAGAAACCCAGGCCTCTTGAAGATTTTCACAAGCACGTTCAAATAAATTGGACATGACTTTCGTTTCAATTTCAGTTAAATTTTCCACTTTATTTATACTGTTTCCTTTACCACCAAGGACACGGTCCATCATTGCATAAGCAATATTAGGATTTACTTCAATCAAAAGCCTTCCCTCTAGCGGCGGCACCTCAAAAACATTCAATATTGTCATTTTCGGGATGGAGCGTATAAATTCTTCATAAGGAATTTGGTCAACAGATGCAACAGAGATTTGCACATAGGTTCTAAGTTGCGCAGAGAAATGGGTCGTTAAGAGTCTTGCAAAGTTCTCGTGCATTCTTGAAAGACTGCGAATTTGATCTTTCGAGAAACGCAAGGCACGTTTGAAGTCATAAACCTTGACCTTCTTTTCTTTTTCTTCTTTTTTTAATTCCTCTGCGTCCATTTCCCCAGCAGATAGTGCTGAAAGCAGTGCATCTATTTCACTTTGGGACATAACCTCTTCTGCCAATTACTCTCACCTCCGAAAAAAAACTATAAACACTACTGAACTAAACGATTAGTGATATAGACTTTTTCTACTGTTCCTTCTTGAACAATCTCGTTTAATCTCATTTTTAATAGATCTTCAACTTCAATTAATCCTTCCTTCGATGTAAATTGCTCTGACTTCATCGAAGAAAGCTCTTGAATAAGTATATTATTGATTTGGAAAGTTCGTTTTTCCAGCTCTTCTTTTGTCTTTTTATTGTCTGTTTGTATTTTCAACTGAATAACTAAATAATGACCATCATTTAAGTTTGTTGTAATTTCTTCGGTATCAATCGATTGTTCTAAAATCTCATCAATCGTTGGTTCCTTAGGACTATCAACCTTATTAATTTTTGTTATTACAAAGTAAGAAACTACTCCAGATAAAGCAATCACTACTAAAATGATAACCATTATATTAATCAATTTATTTTTAGCCATTATTCCTCCTCCCTTTGTTCAGAAAGTCCTAATATATTTATATCACGATAAAATTCTCTAACTAAAAGAATAACATCTTCCTCAACTTCCCGCACGACAATTTTTTTGCCATTCGTTAAGGTAATTGTTGTATCAGGAAACGATTGGACTTGCTCAATATAAATAGCATTTATGTAAAATTCTTGACCATTTAATCGTGTAAGTTTTATCAAAATAGATGGGAGTCTAGCGGCTAGGCTCAGACTCCCTACCTCCTTACATTATGTTATCGCTTCAAATTAACTAGTTCTTGTAGGATTTCGTCAGATGTTGTAATAATTTTAGTATTAGCTTGGAAGCCGCGCTGTGCCACAATCATTTCTGTGAATTCTTCTGATAAGTCAACGTTGGACATTTCGAGTGCGCCTGAGACGATTTTTCCTGCACCGTTTTTACCTGGAAAATAAAGCTCTGTAAATTCTACTCCATTACCATTTATATCTGGATTTCCTGAGTTTGAACTTGGTTTATATAAGTTTTCCCCAATCTTATCTAAACCTCCGTTGTTTGAAAATTTCCCAATTGAAATTGCTCCAGCGATTCTTAAATTACCATCTTTATTAACGTAACTAACAACACCATCAGCGCCAATACTAAAGGATTGAGCATTTGTTGGGATACGGATTGCTCCTAAATTTCCAGTTACAACTCCCGTAGTCCCGGTAGCAGTTGGTTTACCATCTGTATCGAGAGCAATTGTTGCTGCATTCTGATTATCATCAGTTGCAGTAAGTCCTAATACATATAATCCATCAGCATTAACTAAAAATCCCTCTTTATCAAAATAGAAATTCCCAGCACGTGTATAACTAACATCAGTATTCGCCCCAAAATTATTTGGAGCATTTGCAGGAGCTGTAGCTTTTGTCAATGTTCCAGTACCAACCATGAAGTACCCGTCACCAGCAAGTGCCAAATCAAGCGTTCTACCTGTTGTTTGCGTGCTTCCAGGAGTATCAATTGTGTCAATGGTTGCTAACTGAGAACCTAAACCTACTTGTCTAGGATTTGTACCACCTTTAGTACCGGAAGGTGCACTTGCCCCAGCTATTTGCTGACTAATTAAATCTTTAAACACAACCCTACCCTTTTTAAACCCATACGTATTAACATTGGCAATATTATTACCGATTACGTCTAGCTTTGTTTGGAAGTTTTTCATTCCAGAAATTCCTGAATACATTGAACGTAACATAATATTTGTGCTCCTTCATTTTTTATTGTTCACTGCGTCTATCGGTCGGCAGTGCTAGAGCCCCCATACGGTCCAGCTCATTTTATACATTAAATTAAAATCGTTCCATTAATATTAGTAAAAATTTGTGAACTTGCTTCAATCCTGTCCATTGCTGTTATGACTGTATTGTTTTTCGCACTGACAATGAACGCTGCTTGATCGGTAACTACTAATGAATCGCTAACACCTTTGCTTTTGGCTTCATTCACTTTTTGCTCAATCTTGTCCCAAAGCTCTTGGTCAATTTTTATATTTCTTTCGCTTAAACGCTTTTCAGCATGCTTACTAATTTTTAAAGTTGTATCTTTTTTTATAGTATTACCGAGCAGTTCTTTAAAAGATGGTCCATTTTGTTCGACCGTCTTCTTATTTTGCTGTTTAACATGGGAGAGTGGATGGTAGTTTAATTGATGTATTCGATGATCCATGTTTCCACCACCTCGTTATTGTTTCGTTACCTTTATAATTTGATTGCCACTAATTAAAGTTCCATCTTCTAATTCATACTGAACTTTACCATTTTTCATCTGCACGGATTGAACGGTTGTTTCAATCGGTTCCTCGTCTTCGTTTACCCAAGTAATCAGCTTGCCAATCATTTGACTTGCAATCGTTAACTGGTTTTCATCGGATGAGTCATATTGATTTTGTACTTTTGTTATCTCATCTTGATAAATGACTTTGCCGTTATTTAAGTGAAGTTCAATAATATCACCTTTATTGGCGATTGATTCAATTTTGCCTGATCCTGTTTCAATCGTAGGATCAAGTTCATTTCCTTCTTCATCCTCATTCTTTGTGATAATCTCATACTCCACATTTTTCCCTATCCAACCAACATAAGAGCTAAGAGTATTACTCTTTTGGAACTCAATGAATTTATCAAATGATGAAGCCATTTTTGTCATCTGTTCTAAGGACGTAAACTGTGCCATCTGCGCAATAAACTCTTTATCTTCCATCGGATTTAATGGATCCTGGTTTTGTAATTGTACCATTAATATTTTTAAAAACTCATCCTTCCCTAACGTTTTGGAAGGTGCATTTCTTTGTTACTGCTCGTAATTTTCAAGATAAAAGGCCGAATCAATTGTATTAGCCATTTGAAGTCACCCTTTCTTAGACGATCATATTTAATAATTCATCCTGGAAAGAATTTTTCTCCGAAGAATCATCATCATTACCCATCTGTTTCAAATCTTCCTGCTGCTTCTGTTTAGAAGATTCGTCTTGTTTACTACCACGCTCTTTTGCATCTGCATACTGACCGTCACCTTGATACTGAATATCCAACTTTTCAACTGTTATATTTTGTGTCGAAAATACATGTCTGAGTGAGTTCAAGTTGGTCTCGATGACTTCCTTAGCAGTTTTCGATGATGCAATAATGCGAGCAATCATTTCTCCATTTGATTCCATTAATTTGATCGTAAGTGTTCCTAAATGAGCAGGATTCAACTTAATCATTAACTGGTTTGTACCATTTGGTGAAGTGCTAAATTTACTTTGCTTCATTATATTTTGGAGCTGCTCCAAAATTTGATCTTCTGGCAATGCCTGACCGGAAGCTTGTCCTACATTTAAAACATATTGTTGAATTCGGTTAACCGAACCTCCATCCTTGATAGAACTAGCAACAAGTTGGTCAAATACATCCTCGTTCCCAACAGATTGAGTCACCTTAACATCAGCACTATTACTTGTTGTCTCATTCAATTCCTTTTTAGGAGAATCTTGTTGATTCGTATTCCCGTTAGCGGATGAACTATAGAGTACCCTTTGAATCGCTTGTCTTAGCTCAAATTTGTTTTGCACGATGGTCTCCGCTGTATTCACCGAATTCTTTTTATCAGGCACCTCAATTACCTTACTTAATAGCATGCTTATGCTTTGAACTGCTTTGTCGGGAATATGAACCTTGAACACTTCATTCATTTGGCGTTGTAAAAGCTTCATAAATTCAGGCTGTTTCAAGTCCTCCGGTAACTGCCCTTTTTTCTCAAGTTGGTAAAGAGAAAGTAGTAATAGACCTAATTGTTCCTTACTACCTGTCTCCGTTTGAGCTAATAAAGATTCAAATGATTGTCCGGATTGAATATAATCCTTCAGTAATTGCTGAATTTGCGGAGGCATTCCATTCAACAAAGCTAACACTTCCGGATCTTCTAGCAAATTTGGGTCAATAAAGCCTTGATCCATTGGAATTAACTCTTGCAATACAACCATTGCTTGAAGGATCTCCTCGGAAACTATCAAATTATCGGTCTTTTCAACTGTATCATTTTCAATTATTAATGTTGGTTGGACAGCATCATTCTCTTTTGGAACTTTTCCATTTTCGAATTTGTTCAATTCGCCACTCAATAGTTTTGCAAATGGATTTGTCTCGGCACTATTTTTCTCTGAATTCACTGAATCATTTGGTATATCTGAACTCTTTGGTCGGTCTACCTTTTGTGTTGTTTTAGGATTTATAGATAAGGCTAGTGCATTCATGATTTCTCACCCCCTTTCAAGTAAAAAGATTACTTTTTCCTATCCTTCAGTATTAATTTCGGCCTTTTTTTCTTCAGCTTTTAATAATACTGTCAACTCTGCTGCTTTTTTCGGTTCCATTTTTTCTAAAACAGCAGCTCTTGTTTCATTATTCATTTTGACTAATATATCAATTGTATCTTTATTAGCCATAACGGATAGAATGGCAGCAGATTTTTTTGCTGACATTGTTTCATAAACCTTAGCAAGTTCTTCTAGTTTGATTGTCGCTTCTTTCTCTTTCGCTTCCAACGCTTTTATTTCATTTACTAATTTATCAATTTCTTCCTGCGAGGCCTTTAGATCATTTTGTTTACCTTCAATTTCAGCCTGCAAGTTCGCAATTTCCGCTTTTTGATCTTCAATGGTAGCCTTTAAGGTAAAAACATTTTCAGTCACATCTTCTTTATCTTCATCATTAGAAAGGATTGATGAAATAATCGGTATATTTCCGCTATATTTTTGGGCTAAGTCAAATACATTAATACCGGAAATTGTCATCACAACTAAGGCGATTGCTATTGCAAAAAAGAGCGGAATAACGATAACAAACAGAAACCACTGAAATTTGTTGCTTTTTTTCTCCTCTTTTAGGATTGGTTCTTCTGCTTTAATACTCATATAACCACCTAATTTCCTCGATTCATATATTGTTGGATCGAGATCTCATCCATAAATTTATTTTCTTCCGCTTTCTCCAATTGACTATAAGCAAACCAGGATTTCTTTTTTATGACTTCGTATTTTTTTACCTCAATATTTTTCTCAAGCAAAAGCTGTTGCTTTAATTCCATGAATTTACGAGCTTTTGCGACTTGAACTTGCCACTCCGAAATCGATTTATCTAAAAGTGGCAAAAAACGTTGAAAATCTTGAATTTGTCTAACATTTAATCCCGATGTTAATTGCTTTCCTTGTTGATCTATTAAGTCTTCCTTTTGTTTAAGCAATTCATAGAGTTTAGTAGCTGCTTTCTCAAATTTTTGGACGGCATCGTTATATTCTCCGACAACGACATCTTTTTCGTTTTCTTTGATCAAGAGTATTTTTTCAAATTTATATTTAAATGCCATATCGATTACCCCCATAAACTTGATTTAATTTTCGAATAACTGAATGAGAGTGGATATGGAGTCCGCTTTTCGGATATTTTCTTCTGTCTCCTGTTTTAAAAAAGAGATAATCCTTGGATAAAAGCGAATGGCTTCATCAATTTCCTTTGATGAACCACGTTTATAGGCTCCGATATTGATTAAATCTTCTGAGTTTATATAAGTGGCCAGTATATCTCTTAATCTTTCAGCAGCCTTTCGGTGTTCTTTCGAAACGATGTTATTCATAACACGGCTGACACTTTTTAATACATTAATAGCCGGGTAATGCCCTTTATTCGCTAAGGCCCGGTCCAAAACGAGGTGACCATCTAAAATCCCGCGTACGGCGTCTGCGATAGGCTCATTCATGTCGTCGCCATCAACTAAAACTGTATAAAATGCCGTAATGGATCCTTTATCATTCGTACCGGTACGTTCTAGGAGCTTCGGTAAAATGGCAAAAACAGAAGGTGTATACCCTTTTGTGGTCGGCGGTTCACCAATGGCAAGTCCAATTTCTCTTTGTGCCATTGCTACCCTTGTTACTGAGTCCATCATCATCATCACATTGTAGCCTTGATCACGATAATATTCAGCGACTGCAGTAGCGGTATAGGCTCCTTTTAATCTCATAAGCGCTGGTTGATCAGATGTTGCACAGACAACTACTGACTTTTTTAAGCCTTCTTCACCTAAATCACGTTCGATAAATTCCCTTACTTCTCGGCCACGCTCACCTATTAAGCCAATCACGTTAATATCGGCTTCCGAATTACGGGCAATCATCCCCATCAACGTGCTCTTTCCGACGCCACTACCGGCAAAAATGCCGATCCTCTGTCCTTTCCCAACCGTTAATGTGCTGTCGATCACTCGAATTCCTACCTCAATCTCTTCCTCGATTGGTGGCCTTTTCATCGGATTCGGAGGTGATTGATCTGTTGGAGCTGGTGTTAATCCCTTAGGAAGTTGACTTTCATCCATCGGCAAACCGAGTGGGTCTAGAACTTTTCCGATTAGGGCGGATCCTACTTTAATTTGCAGTGATTCACCTGTTGCCTCAACTAGACAGCCGGGTGAAATATCTTGTATATCTGTATAAGGCATAAGCAATACAAAAGATTCACGAAATCCGACCACTTCAGCAGGGATGATCCGCTTTCGTTTTATACCTACGTGAATATAGCATAAGTCTCCAATGGAGCTTTCCGGTCCACGTGATTCTATCATTAAACCGATGACCCTAGTTACACGACCATATCGTTTAAAGGTATCAATGGATTCGATTGCAGAGATGAGATTAGCAGTTTTCATCTTCCATCTCCCCCTCCAACATTTGGAGTAGCTTTAACTTTAGTTCATTAAGTTGACTATCAATACTGGCGTCAATTCTTCCAAAGGACGATTCGATAATACAACCCGTTTCATTCAGTTCATCATCGGGAAAAATATAAATTTGCGCTGTTGGGTTGTTAAAATAAGCTTTAATTTCTTCTTTTTGTGAAATTAAAAGACTGTAATACAGCGGATGGACATGAATTTGAACATCCTGCTGATCCTTTACTTCTTTAATGACCTGCTTGACTAAATTTAGAAAAACATCTTCATTTAATTCCATCGTAAAACCGATAATTTTTTCCGCTGCTTTTAATCCAAGATGAAGAATGGTCGTTTCGGATTGCACCACGTTTTTTAAATAATCTTGTTTGCTTAGTTTTACAGTATCTTGTGCAGTGTTGATTAGAGTTTTAAATTCGTTAATTCCATCTTGTTTACCTGACTCCAAGCCAACAGCGTAACCATCTTGCTTCGCGCCTTCAATCCAATGTTCCTTCTCAATCTCCCAATTCTGTTTTTCAACTTCAATTTGATGCATGATTTCTTGCAATTTATTCTCGGCATCTCTTAAAATTGAAATGGCTTCTTTTTCGGCATTTCGAATGATTTCCTCGGCCTCTGCTTCTGCCTGTTTACAATCAACGGTCTTTTCCTGAATTTCTTCACTTTCGTTATAACTATCATCTAAATATGGCAGTGACCCACTTAGCGGTTTTAATTGAATAATCCGTTTTTGACCTTCTTCAGTTTGGGTGTAAGGAGATTTTATAACTTTAGACAATGATATCGTCTCCTCCTCCACGGGCTATGACTATTTCACCTGCTTCTTCTAGACGTCTGATCGTAGCAACAATCCTTGTCTGAGCCTCTTCAACATCGCGAAGACGTACAGGTCCCATAAATTCCATTTCTTCCATGAATGTTTCTGCCATACGTTTTGACATATTTTTAAAGACAATTTCTCTAACTTCTTCACTTGCGACTTTAAGAGCTAGCATTAAATCAGCATTTTCACAATCACGAATAACACGTTGAATCGCTCGATTATCAAGGGTAACAATATCCTCAAAGACAAACATTCTCTTTTTAATCTCTTCAGCAAGCTCAGGGTCTTGTATTTCAAGGGCGTCAAGTATCGTACGCTCTGTACTTCTGTCTACCCCATTAAGCACTTCAACAACAGCCTCAATTCCACCAGTTTGAGTATAGTCTTGTGTTACCGTTGTAGAAAGCTTACGTTCTAAAATTTGTTCAACCTCATTTATAATTTCCGGTGACGTACTATCCATCAATGCAATCCGTTTTGCAATATCCGCCTGCATTTCTTGAGGTAGTGCTGATAGAATTTGACCGGCTTTTTCTGGATCCAAATACGAAAGTATTAGCGCAATGGTTTGCGGATGCTCATTTTGGATAAAGTTTAATATTTGAGAAGGATCCGCCTTTCTCGCAAAATCAAACGGCTTAACCTGTAAAGAAGATGTCAAACGGTTAATAATGGATGCCGCTTGATCTGCCCCTAACGCTTTTTCTAAAACAGTCTTGGCATAGCCAATCCCGCCCTGCGTAATATATTCTTGAGCAAGGGCGATTTGATGAAATTGATCAAGAATATCTTCTTTTTGCTTAGTATCAACTTTCTTGACACTTGAAATTTCTAAAGTAAGCTTTTCAATTTCTTCCTCTGATAAATGTTTATACACTTGAGCAGAAACTTCTGGTCCTAGAGAAATAAGGAGTATAGCAGCTTTTTGCTTTCCTGTTAGTTCATCCGAGTTTTTAGACATAAAAGCCCCTCCTAATCTTCAGCCAACCAAGAGCGTAATAATTTGGCAAATTCATCCGGCTTTTCTTTGGCCAATTTTTCAAGCTGCTTTCTTCTTGCGCCTGCTTCAGTTTGCTGTTCTTCATTCACATCTGGAATATCGATAATGGGCCCTTCTGGAATAGGAGCCAGGTCTTCAATAGCCTCCTTTTTCTTGTTCCTGCGTAGAAATAGGAATAAACCAACAATGATGGCTAACAATAGTAAAACACCGCCAATAATCATCGCTACATTATTTTGAACCGTATCCATAAATGTCGGTGCAGCAGGCATTGGTTCAATACCATTAAAGGCTTGCCATGTCACATTTACTTTTCCATTTAAATCGGCTTCCTTATTATCGATTGTTGTTTTTATAATACCATTCAACATATTTTGGATCTCTCCACCAAGTGTTTGCATCGTTTGGTCATCCAACTCAGTGTTATCAATTGCCACTTGAATTCCAAGATCCTTCACTTTATATGGAGAACCTTCGACAGTTTCCATAATTCTCGTTACATCGTAATTTATTCTTTCTTCAATGTTTTCATATTCGCCATTTTGACCTTGACTTTGGGCTGGATAATTTGGAATATCTCCTTCCGTAGCTCCAACTTGCCCACCAGCAGCTCCATCACCAACAAAGGATTCAGAGATTTTTTCAGCGCTGATGGCTATTCCCTTCATATTCTCTTCATCTATTGGTTTTACAATATTACTAGTTGTATTGACCTTAGATGTATCAATATCTGCTGTTACCGTAACAATGACCTTATCTCTACCCATCATGAGTCCGAGCATTTGCTGAACTTGGCGTTGGATATCCCTTTCAACCTGCTTTTGGATCTCATATTGATCTGTAAAGTTTACACCTGCATTTTTTTCAGCAAATAAATTTTTTTGATCTAAATGCTCAAAATATTGGTTTGTGATGACGATATTTTCTATAGGCAGGTTGGACACACTTTTAGAAACAAGGTGATACAGTCCCTCAATTTGCTCATCCTTAAATTTATAGCCAGGTTTTTGGTAGATCACGATGGACGCAGATGCAGTACCTTGCTCTTCACCGATAAAAACGCTTTGCTGTGGTAGTGAAATCATAACTTCCGCATCCTGCACACCTTCAAATCTTTTTATGAGCCTTTTTAGCTCACTTTGAACAGCTGCATTTTTTCTCATCTCAAATTCTTCTTGAGTGGTCCCAAATCCACCCTCACCGAAGGATGAGAAATATATTTCTCCGCTGTCAGGAATGCCTTCTGCTGCCAATTCCACGGTTAGTGTGTCTACCAATTCGGATGGCACCTTAATAGTGGTGCCACCATTCGTTATTTCAGATTTTATTCCTCGTGAATCCAATGTCGCTTTTATTTGCCCTGTTTCTTGAGGAGATAAATTGCTATAAAGAGGTACAAGAGTAGGTTTTGCAGCAAAAATTGAAACGAGAATCATAATGACGACGAATGCACCTACTGAACTGGCGATAATGGTTTTTTGGGTTTTTGACCTAGCATTCCAAAAATCCATGAGTTTATTTTTCAAGTTTAATAGCTTCTCGTTCATGATGGCCCCCAGCATATTCCTCTAAAGTTTTTCTTTTTCTTTATATTTGCATTCTCATGATTTCTTTATAGGCATCGATTACTTTGTTACGCACTTCAATGGCTGCTTGTCTTGTAACGCTAGCCTTTTGTGCTGCAATCATGACATCATGAATATCCGTAATTTCACCTTTTATAAATTTATTCGTAACAACATCTGATTGTATTTGTGATTGATTAAGTTCAAAGATTGCATTACTTAAAGCAGTTGAAAATTTCTTATGTGCATCAGCAGGGGTGATTCTTTGAGAGATTGAATCATTCCGTAAGATTGGTGGCTGATTTATTTTAAAGGGCGAGATTCGTTCCATTCAACACTTTCCTCCTTACTACTTCCCAATTTCTAGAGCTTTCATCATCATGCTCTTCGTCGCATTAAAAGCTGTGACATTGGCTTCGTATGATCTAGTTGCACTCATTAAATCTATCATTTCCTTAAGCGGGTCAACATTAGGCATGGCAACATATCCATCTGCATTCGCATCTGGATGTTCAGGGTTATATACATACGCAAATGGTTCCTCGTCCTCCACAACAGCTCTTACTCGAACTCCTTGTCCGGGATTTTGCGATTCTTTCATCGCCTTATTTAAATAACTATTAAATGAACCCTTAACAGGTTCAAATTCCACCATTTTTCTACGGTAGGGTTGCCATTCTCCGTTTACAAAATTGGCTCTTGTTGTTTCTGCATTCGCCATATTCGATGAAATGACATCCATACGCAAGCGTTGCGCTGTTAAAGCGGAGGCTGATATATTCATTCCATTAAAAACACGCACGATTAGTTACCTCCCTTTAAGACCTCTTTTAAGGAATTAAATTTCCCATTCATCCGATCAACAAGGACATTGTAATAAATTTGGTTTTGAGCCATTTCAGCCATCTCTTTATCAATATCAACATTGTTTCCATTATGGTTATAGGATGTTGTGGCTTTAGTTTTTAATTCAATATTCGAGCTTCCACGCTTAAATTCAAAATGTCTAACATCAGAACGACGTGCTTGTAATGTAGCATGATCTAATTCGGTTTTAAAGTTTACTTCCTGAGCTTTATAATTTGGCGTATCAACATTAGCAATGTTATTTGAAATGGCCTTTTGTTTTTGCGATGAATAAGCCAAAGCATTTTCTAATGATTGAATAGAATTTGAAAATAGTTTCATAGTATATCTCCTCACTAAATATCATTTTACTATGTAACTAAACCACATGGATTAGGTAATTATCCCCAACAACTGGAACACTATAGAAAATCACTATAATTCACACATTATTATAAATCATTTCCATACAAAAGATAACAAAAAAATCAAATTGTCGACAAATGTCTATAAAATTAGAAAAAAAGACCTATTTTACATGCAAAAAATACAAAAAAAAACTGCCCGAATTTAGGTAAATTAACCCAATTCGGACAGCGGTTTTAAATTAATTGGTTTTTAATTTTGATAGTTCAATAAGGAATTTATCATTTAATACCTTAATGTAAGTCCCTTTCATGCCAAGGGAACGTGATTCGATTACTCCAGCACTTTCTAATTTTCTTAGTGCGTTAACAATAACAGAACGTGTAATTCCTACACGGTCAGCAATTTTACTAGCAACAAGCAACCCTTCATTTCCTTCAAGTTCGTCAAAAATATGCTCTATGGCTTCTAACTCACTATATGATAATGAACTGATTGCCATTTGAACAACAGCCTTGCTTCTAGCCTCTTCTTCAATTTCTTCTGATTTTTCACGAAGAATCTCCATTCCTACTACGGTTGCACCATACTCTGCAAGAATTAAATCATCGTCTGAAAAGTTTTCTTGAATTCTAGCAAGAATTAGTGTGCCTAAACGTTCTCCCCCACCATTAATTGGAACGATCGTCGTTAAGCCCGCTTGAAAAATATCTCTGTTTTCTACCGGAAATGCTGTATACTCACTGTCAATATCTAAGTTTGCTGATGTTTCTGTTACATTAAATAAGTTATTTGTGTAGTCAGTAGGAAACTGTCTTTCTTCTAACATCAATTTCATACGTTCATTTTCAATCTGTTGCTTAATTGCAAACCCTAATAATTTTCCTCTTCTGCTAACGACATAAACATTCGACTCAATAACATCACGTAAAGTTTCAGCCATTTCTTTAAAGTTAACAGGTTTCCCCCCAACTTTTTGCAGCATTGCGTTAATTTGTCTAGTTTTATCAAGTAACTTCATCTTACTTCCTCCTAATATTAGATAGCTTTTATAGTATATATTGACTTAAATCCTTATTTCTAGCAATTGTACTTAGTTTTTCATCTACATATTCCGGTGTGATCATGACTTTTTCTAGAGTGATATCCGAAGCTTCGAATGATAGATCTTCTAGCAGTCGCTCAAGAATGGTATGAAGTCTCCTTGCACCAATATTATCAGTTTCCTGATTTACTTCATAGGCAATTGTTGCTATCTTACGAATAGCATCGTCAGAAAATTCAAGTTTTATACCTTCCGTTTGCAATAATGCTTCATATTGTTTCAATAAAGCATTGCTAGGCTCTGTTAAAATTCGAACAAAGTCATCTACAGATAAACTAGTTAGTTCAACACGGATCGGAAAGCGCCCCTGTAATTCAGGTATTAAGTCAGAAGGTTTCGCCATATGAAAAGCACCAGCAGCTACGAATAAAATATGGTCTGTTTTTACTGGTCCATATTTGGTCACTACTGTTGAACCTTCAACAATCGGTAGAATGTCACGTTGAACTCCTTCTCTCGAGACATCTGCCGAATTTTGATTTTTACCGGCAATTTTATCAATCTCATCGAGAAAAATGATCCCCATCTGCTCTGCTTTTGAAACTGCCTCACCTGTTACTTCATCCATATCAATCAGCTTATTTGCTTCATCCTGTGTTAAAACTTTTCGAGCTTCTCGTACTGTAAGCTTACGTTTCTTTTTCTTCTTAGGCATTAATGAACCAAGTGCATCCTGCATATTCATGCCCATTTGTTCCATACCTGAACCTTGCAGTAAGTCAAACATTGAGGCCTGTTGTTCTTCAACCTCAACCGTAATGATGTGATCCTCTAATTCACCAAGAGCAAGCTGGTGAGCCATTTGCTTTCTTCTTTGTGAAATGTTTTGGTCTTCCGATTGTTGTTGTTCATAATCTTGTGTTTGATTTTGACCACCAAATAACATTTCCAATGGATTTTTATATTGTGTTTGCTTCTGTTTGGACGGCACTAATAACTCAACAATTCGTTTGTTTGCATTTTCTTCTGCTTTCACGCGGACACTTTGCATTTTTTCCTCTTTGACAAGACGAATCGATGTTTCAACAAGATCTCTGACCATAGATTCAACATCTCTACCAACATACCCTACTTCAGTAAACTTAGTTGCTTCAATTTTTATGAAAGGAGCACCAACTAGTTTCGCCAGTCTTCTTGCTATTTCCGTTTTACCTACTCCGGTTGGCCCGATCATTAGTATATTTTTAGGGGTTATCTCGTCCCGAAGTCTATCATCAAGTTGAGTTCTACGATATCGATTCCGAAGAGCAACAGCAACTGCACGTTTTGCCTTGTCTTGCCCAACAATGAATTGGTCAAGCCGTTCAACAATTTGACGTGGAGTTAAATCCTTTTTCATCCTTGATCCCTCCAACTCAAAGTTCTTCAACAATAATATTATTATTTGTGTAAACGCAAATTTCACCGGCTATTTCCAAGGCGGATTTTGCAATCTCCTTTGCAGTTAAGTGCTCGCCAGCATATCGCTTTAAAGCCCGCCCGGCTGATAATGCATAATTACCACCAGAACCGATAGCCAGTATTCCATCATCAGGTTCAATCACTTCACCAGTTCCAGAAATGAGTAATAAATAATCTTCATTCATAACGATGAGCATTGCCTCTAATTGTCTTAAAACCTTATCGCTACGCCATTCCTTTGCAAGTTCAACTGCCGCACGTTGAAGATTGCCATTGTATTCTTCCAATCGCCCTTCAAATTTTTCAAACAACGTGAAAGCATCTGCAACTGAGCCGGCAAATCCGGCAACGACTTTCCCGTTATATAATCTACGGACCTTTCGTGCAGAATGTTTCATGATAACGGCATTGCCAAATGTAACTTGACCGTCACCTGCCATAGCACATTTACCGTTATGATGGATTGCAAATATGGTTGTTGCATGAAATGATGAACTCATAAAAGACCCCCTATAGATAAGTGGAATTCCTTCTTTCAAATGTATGTATTGCTTATCGGTTCTTATGTATGGAGATTACTAATCAAATTATTAGAAACAAACATAAGAAACAGCAGCAAATATTTAAATTCCTTGCTGCTAAAAAAGTCTATTGCATTTTTAAAAGGCTAAGTCTCATAAATCTTACCATACTACAATAGTAAATTGCAAACTTTTCATAAATAATTCACAAAATTCTGAATAGAACCCAATGCTCGCTCAGCATGCTGTTCATATCTTTCTTGCTTATTTTTAATTTTTTGAGGAAGCGGTGGAAATATGCCGAAATTAGCATTCATTGGCTGAAAGCTTTTAGCATTTGTAGTTGTTATATAATGAGCCATACTTCCAATCGCTGTCTCTTCTGGAAAGCTTACAGGAGTTTGACCATTAAAAAGCTTAGCAGCATTGATACCCGCAACAAGCCCTGATGCTGCTGATTCCACATAGCCTTCGACTCCGGTCATTTGACCAGCAAAAAATTTCTGTTCATCACTTTTTAATTGATAGGAAGATTTCAACAGGTTGGGCGAGTTAATAAATGTATTCCTATGCATGACGCCATACCGAACAATTTCCGCATTCTCCAGTCCTGGTATAAGCTGTAAGACTTCCTTTTGCGCCCCCCATTTTAAATGCGTTTGGAATCCTACGATATTATATAACGTTCCAGCAGCGTCATCCTGTCTTAACTGGACAACCGCATAGGGGCGTTTCCCTGTTCTCGGATCCTCCAATCCAACCGGCTTTAACGGTCCAAAAAGCATCGTTTTAATTCCACGGCCCGCCATTACCTCAATCGGCATACAGCCTTCAAAGAAAATTTCTTTTTCAAATTCCTTTAAAGGAACCGTTTCAGCTTGGACTAAGGCATTGTAAAAAACGTTAAATTCATCTTCCGTCATCGGACAGTTAATATAAGCCGCTTCGCCCTTATCATATCTGGACTTTAAATAAGCTTTGTCCATATTAATGCTTTCTTTTTCAATAATTGGTGCAGCAGCATCGTAAAAATAAAAATATTCTTCCCCAGTTAACTGCTTAACTTCATTAGACATTGCTTCTGAAGTTAACGGTCCGGAAGCAATGATCACAATCCCTTCCGGAATCCTTTGAACCTCTTCGTTTATGACAGTAATATTAGGGTGGTTTTTTATTTTCTCCGTTACCTTTGCGGAAAATTCGTGCCGATCTACAGCCAAGGCACCGCCAGCTGGCACAGCACATTCATCCGCGGAACTAATAATGATCGAATTCAAATGGCGCATTTCTTCTTTTAAGACACCAACAGCATTGGTCAATGTATTGGCCCGTAGTGAATTACTGCAGACTAATTCCGCAAATTTA
>JAENZK010000456.1 GCA_016841285.1 Guptibacillus hwajinpoensis
AATTGATAAAGTATGCTATATTTTGATAGAGTTAGTATATTATGTTTATAAATGGTTTGATGGAGGTTTTTATGGATTACAGTCAGTTTAAAGAAATTATTTTAGGTAGAAGAAGTGTACGAAAGTTCGAGGAAAAAGAGGTAGCAAACGAAGATATTTATGAATTAATTGATTGCGCCAGATATGCTCCTAGTGACACAAACTCACAAACATGGGAATTTATCGTCTTGAAAAACAAGGATCAAATTAAAAAAGTTGAAGATATGACCTGGGATGCGTTACATGAAAAAGCAGAAGAGGCAAAAGGACTTGGTCATGATAAGCCAGCCAAACTTCTGCTTAAATCATTTGGACCATATGCTACAGCCTTTTCTGGTGCACCTGTGTTAATTATTTGTTTAGCTACTCCGTACCAATCAAAATTCCGTGAAAAGGTGTTTGATCCGGTTAAATTTGTTGGCGATGAAGTATGGCGTGAGGAAGGAATAAAAAGCAGTTGCTTAGCTATCCAGAATTTAATGTTGGCGGCCCACGTAAAAGGCTTGGGTACATGCCCGATGACAGGTCCAGTCATGCTTGCTGAAGACAAATTACACGATTATTTACAAATTGATGAAAGTAAAACCATTAACATGGTTATAGCTTTAGGGTATCCAAAAGAAACACCTAAAAGACTTCCTCGTAAAGAAGTGGCGGATATATTGAAGATTATCGAATAATAAAAAACCGCATTGCCTAAAAATTAGTGCAATGCGGTTTTCTTTTGCTAGTTAGATTATAATGTTTGCTTGCTTGTAAAGCTTTCAGTAAGTTGTGGTACGATTTGCTTCTTACGTGATACAACACCTTGTAAAACTGCTAAATTATTATTTAATTTCACATTAAAGGCTTCCTCAACATTTGAAGTTGACTCACCAAGAGCTAATGCAATTGAATCGCTCTTTAAAATATCAGTAACAACTAGAACGAATAAATCTAAGTTTTTATCACTAATAAATGTTGTCATAGCCTCTTCTAGCTCTTGTTGGCGCACAAGAATATCGTTTGGATCAATCGCATTTACTTGGGCAACTTGAACTTTTGCTGTTCCCATTGGGAATTCTTTAGAGTCAAGGGTGATTAATTCTGCTGCTGTTTTTCCACTTAAATCAGCCCCAGCTTTTAACATTGCTAGACCATATTCTTCAGCATCCACACCTGCAATTGCAGCTAATTCTTTAGCAGCTTCAACATCTTGCTCTGTGCATGTAGGTGATTTAAATAATAATGAATCAGAAATAATCGCAGAAAGCATTAATCCTGCAATATTTTTTTTAATTTTTACGCCATTTTCCTTGTACATCTTATTTAAGATCGTTGCTGTACAGCCAACTGGTTCAACACGAAAATACAAAGGATCCTTTGTTTCAAAGTTTGCAACACGATGGTGATCGATTACTTCAGCAATACGAACTTCAGTAATATCGTTTGCACTTTGCTGGCGTTCGTTATGGTCAACTAAAATAACAGTACTTACCTCAGATGACACTTGTTCTACCAAACGCGGCTCCTTTGCTTCAAAATAATCAAGCGCATATTGAGTTTCCCCATTAATTTGACCTAAACGGATCGCTTCCGTGTTAAATCCTAGTTTTGTTTTTAAGTCATTATAAGCAATCGCTGAACAAATTGAATCTGTATCAGGATTTTTATGACCAAGAATAAATACTTTTTCCATAACCTTTTACCCCTTTACATTTATAGATGAAAATATTGTATCACATTATACCTAGTTTAAAAAATGGCATTATAAAATTTTATTGTTCACATTATGTTCAAACCTTTATTTTTCAAAATAGTAATATAATTAGATTAAAAAGGGGGACAAAATAATGAAGTGGTTTATTTCAATTGCTTTTATTTTCATATTATTAACAGGTTGCAGTTCAAGTTCTTCCTCTTCGAATATTAACGCACAATTAATGGAAGATAATGCGAAGATCATTAATATCGCTAATAGAACAACATTCAGCGACCTAAGTAAGGAAGATATGGCTTTTATCGACCAATTTTTAAATAATTATTTCAATAACAAAGATCAATTTGAATCCTATAGTGAAAAAGAAAAACAAATTATTTTAGAAGCAGTTGAAAAGATTGAAAAAATGAAGGAAAAATAACGAAAAAGCTTACGTTGTGTGAACGTAAGCTTTTCTTATTTTTTGCTAGCTTTTATATTTAAACTTAGAAATCA
This sequence comes from Guptibacillus hwajinpoensis, assembly GCA_016841285.1. Taxonomy (GTDB): domain Bacteria; phylum Bacillota; class Bacilli; order Bacillales; family Bacillaceae_J; genus Schinkia. The sequence goes on from JAENZK010000456.1 coordinate 2,234, forward strand.
ATTGGTTTAGTTCATCTGCTCTTGCTGAAAGAGTATTAGCAGATGCTGTTATTTCTTCCATAGATGCCATTTGTTCTTCTGTTGAGGCAGCTACCTCTTCTGCTGTTAAGGCATTTCCTTTCGCAATGACGGCGAGACCATTTACAGTAACAGCCACCTGTTGTACTGCTGCTGACATTTGCTCAGCAATGGCTGAAACCTCCTCCATTTGCGGTGTAATTTCTTTAG
>JAENZK010000034.1 GCA_016841285.1 Guptibacillus hwajinpoensis
ACGGACGGTATCCTTGCAGCGTTCGAAGAACTTGGTTTTTTACCGGCAGAATCAAACCATCAGGAGCTTAAACCGATGATTTCCCAGGTGCTTGATCGATTGGGTGGTGGCGATGGTCAACAGGACTCTCCCCAATTGAAACAGTTAGTTGCTGGAATGAAATATTTTATAAAAAATAGCCCGATTCAGCTTCAGGCAAAATATATGTTTCTGCTCCGTGGGACTGGAATTCTAATCACGGTTCTTAACCAACTAGCACCCGGAACGAATTGGATGGAAGTCCTTCTACGTGTGGGCCCACCGATCTTTAGCACACCAGTAAAATCTAATAAATAAAAAAAACGACTTAGAGATCCTCAGAATTCTCTAAGTCGTTTTTAAAAAACCACTTGTAAAAAACATGTGACGTATAATTAGTCATACACAAGGTTATAAAACTCCAATACCAACGCCATTTTTTATATCGAATTAATTTCGTATACTTAACAAGTAATATTTCGACACTTGTCAGCAACGATGAATACATGACACAGTATAATGTTTTCACTGAAATACTTCTTTTTTCTGGATAATACAGGTTAAAGATCACACAAATAGTTGGATAGAAAATATATTCAAAACAAAAGCTGGCTTTATAGGTTTTATTAAAAAAAGGACGGTATGGATATTCGATCAACTTTTTCTCGACGACTAAGAGTCCGAAAAACCAGGTTATGACCTGTTTAAAAAGAAATGGCACAACTGCGTAACGAATCTTATTTTTCGGAACAAAATTTAACAATAAAAATGCACTTATTGCGTAAGCAGAGGCAATTATCATTCTTTCTTTTCGATAAGCCATGTCAACCTCCACCTTCCCTACAATTAATTAACTATCCTTAATTTGAACCTATTGTTTTAAATCTATTCCTCACTAAGGGATGTGACTGTTAAATTTCTATTATAATTGGAAGGATCATTGGCTTTCGTTTTGTTTCTTTGAATACATATTGCCCTACGGATTTTTTTATACCTTGTTTAATTTCACTCCATTGTTTTCTGCTAGATGGTTCAATTTCATCAACCGTTTTAATAATGAGCTTATTAATGTTCTTCAAGAGTTGCTCAGAGTCTTTCACGAACACAAATCCCCGAGAAATGGTATCAGGGGCAGAGACTAATTTTTTGTCCCGTTTATTCATGGTTAGTACAATAACGAGCATCCCATCTTCAGAAAGTTGCTTGCGATCGCGCAATACAATCTCCCCTACATCACCAACACCAACTCCGTCGACGTACGTATCCCCGGCGTCAATCTTTCGAGTCTGCCTGGCAACGGAACCTTCTATATCAACGACATCACCATTTGTCATAATAAAAGTATGATGAGGCTCTACCCCAACAGATTCTGCAAGCTGTCGGTGGAGTTGCAGCATTCTGTATTCGCCATGAACGGGAATAAAATATTTGGGCTTCATCAGCGTTAGCATTAGCTTCAAATCCTCTTGATAGCCGTGGCCTGAAACATGCATACCTGTTGTACTTCCTGAACCGTAAATTACTTTTGCACCAAGAGCAAAAAGGTTATCGATGATCTTTGTGACACTGCGTTCGTTTCCAGGAATGGGCCCAGCTGCTAAAATGACCGTGTCACCGGGTGATATCTCAGCACCTCTATAGTCGCCAGTAGAAAGACGGGCCAGTGCCGCAAGTGGTTCACCTTGGCTGCCTGTACACAGAATTGCAACTCTTTCCGGCATCATTGTATTGATTAGATTAGGATCAATGATCATCCCTTCAGGTACATCCAAATAGCCCCGCTCGATTGCCACCTGAACGACATTAACCATACTTCGTCCAAGCAGCGCCAACTTTCGGTTTGTCATCTTACATGCTTCTACAACTTGTTGGACTCGATTTATATTAGAAGCGAAGGTTGAAAGAATCACTTTTCTTTCCGCTTTTATAAAAGCTTCTAATACATGGTCGCCAACGATTCTTTCGGATGGCGTTAATCCCGGACGTTCTGCATTCGTACTTTCCGATAATAATAATAACACCCCATCCCTACCGATATCCGCCATTTTATGAATTTCCGAATACTCGTTATTGGCAGGTGTTAAATCAAACTTAAAATCACCGGTATGGACAATTTTTCCTTCAGGTGTATCAAAAACAATCCCGAGACAATCAGGGATACTGTGGTTTACTTTAAAAAAGCTAACCTGAATGTCGTTAAATTTTAAAGTTGAATTGCTATCAATTTCTTTTAGCTCTGCCTCTCTTAGAAGATGATGTTCCTCTAGCTTCAATTGTATTAAACCTAATGTAAAACGGGTGGCATAAACGGGCACGTTCAGTTTCTTTAATAAATACGGTACCCCGCCAATATGGTCCTCATGACCGTGGGTTACGATCAATGCTTTTACCTTTTCCTTGTTTTCTTCCAAATAGGACATATCAGGTATAATTAAATCGATCCCTAACAAGCTTTCATCCGGAAATTTATTACCACAATCAACGATGATAATCTCGTTAGAGTTTTCAAATATATACATATTTTTACCAATCTCGTTCATGCCGCCTAATGCAAATATGGATAATACATTCTCTTTTTCGCTCACGTGTTATCCTCCTACCAAAATGATTAGTTGTAGTATAACCGATTGGGAGATTTTTCATTAAAAATAAGTAGATCCATACGAATATTTTGTTATGATAGACAATATATTTGAGATGGCAAAAAATAATAAAATAAATATAGTTTTTCAAGTTTTTATATTTTACACTTTCATAATGATGTTTTAAAATAGGCTAAAATGGGGTAAAAGGAGTTTAATGAGATGAATAATAAGATTGATATCATTGCGCGTAGAATACTTGGATGGAAGCTTAATAGATGGGATCGTTGGTATGATCATGAAAGTGGTATTTTCATTCATGAATCTGAATTCCAGCCGGAAAATGAGCTTGACCATGCAATGAAAATCGTGGAAAAACTAGAAAAGTTTGGGTACAAGTACTCAGCAAAAGATGAAAAAAATGTTTGCTTTAATGGAGTATGTGGTACTGGGGAATCATTGGCACAAGCGATCACGAATGCAGCCTTTGAACTAGCCGATAATCCCGCAATCGATCCTGGTTGGTTGTAAAATTAAAATCAATATTATGAAAAAGCAGAGGAATTAGCCTCTGCTTTCATTTTTTTATATAGGAGTCTCAATATTTTTCTGTTTTCTGCGTTTCCAAAACAATTTTTTTACCTTGTTACGTAGTCTACTAAATCGAATACCTTCAAAAAGTGAATATAGAACAGGTAAAAGAATCAATGTAATTAGGGTATGGAAGGCTAAACCAAAGATGACGACTGTTGCCAAGGGTGCTTCTAGGCTACCTCCTTCTGCTAAGCCCAATGACAACGGAATCATCCCGAGGATCGCCGTCAGTTTCGTCATTAAAACAGGGCGGACTCGGTTTCTCGTTCCTTCAATGATCGCTTCATTTAATTCCATGCCGTCACGTTCACGCAAAATATTGATGCGGTCAATTAAAAGTATGGCATTTGATACTACAATTCCAATTAGCATGATTACGCCAACCATTGCTAATTCATTTAATTCCCTGCCTGTTATGACCATCCCTACAACAACGCCAACAATGGCCATCGGTAAAGTAAGCATAATTAAAAACGGATGCGATAAGCAATTAAATTGACCAACCATTACGATGTAAATCAGCGCGATTGCCCCAATGAATACAAATAAAGCACTTGTCATACTCTCAGATTGAGTCTTTAAATCTCCAGCAATTTCAATCTTGTATCCGTTTGGAATCGACATGCCTGAAAGGATTTTTTGAATTTCTTTATTAACCGTTCCTAAATCACTTCCTAGCAGTTCAGCCTGAATGGTTGCGACTCGTTCTCCTTTTATATGGCTGATTTGTTCTAAAGACTTACTTACTTTCCATTCCATAAGAGTAGTTAATGGAACCTGAATTCCACTTGGAGCCGTAATCATAACCCTCTTTAATTCTTCTGGGTGGTTCATCAGCTCTTCAGGGTACCGCGCCGTCACCTCATACTCCAAATCCTCAATTGATATTTTCGTTAAAAGCTGCGGGTTGATCCACCCATTCAACTGCTCCATTACAACTTGTTCATTCAGTCCTAATTGTTGAAGCGCATCATGATTTGGAAATAGAACTACTTTTTCTACCGACTCACTAAAGTCACTTCGGGGATTTTTCACACCTTCAATCGTCTTTAGCGAAGCTATCATTTCTTCGGCCAATTTCCGCATGGTGTCAAAGTCTTTTCCCTTCACTTCTAATTGGATAGGAGTATCACTATTACCCCCAAAACCGACCGCAATTCTTTCTGTGCCTTTAACCGATTGTAGGGCATCATTGATGTCTGAAAGCATCATTTCTTTTGACCTGTTTTCTTTCATTTCGGATTTCCCATGAAGCATCATATGAAGATCGATGTTCGAATTTTGTGCTATCACGAATACTCCCTTCACTTCAGGGATTTTCCTTAATTTTTCTTCGGCTTCAAGACCTAGTTTAGTGATCGTCTCATACGAACTTCCTTTATACAGTTTCATTTGGCCATACACGTAATTTTCATTAATATTGTTGATAGACCCCATTTTCACTTGTGAGGATAAAAGACTCGTGCCGATTAATAAAAGCACAGCCAACACGATTGTTTTCCAGCGATGGCGAAGCGCCAATGTAAGTATAGAGACAAACCATTCGATCAAAACTGACTTCTTACCTTTATTTTTGTCGGCGTTCTCTATCTTTTTATCTTTCTTTAAAAATTGCTCACAGAATACGGGTACAAAGAAGATAGCGGCAACGGTTGATGATAAAATAGCAGCTGTAACCGTAAACGTAATCGTCATCATAATCGGAACAAATGCAGTCCCTCCGATTTTAGCAAATACTAATGGTAAAAACACAATAATGATTGTAAATTGAGAGGTGAGCACCGGTGTTAATACTTCTTTAACACCATGTTTGATTGACGATTTCAAGTCTTCCCCTTTTTCGCGAAAATGGTAAATAGATTCTAAAACAACAATTCCTGCATCCACAATTAATCCTATTGATAGGCTTAGTGAAATTAATGTGACAAGATCTAAATTATAGCCGCCAAATTTCATCGCAATGAAAGTCATCATGACCGATAACGGCAATGTCGTTGCAATTACTAATGTTACCCGCCAATTCCTTAAAAAAATAAGCAGAATAAGGATAGCAAGAGCTCCACCTATCATAGCATCCCGGCTCAGGTTATTGATTGCATTTTTTATAAAAGACGCTGCTTCAATATAAACAGTTAATTTATATTGATCATTTGCTTCTTCGTTGATCTGGTCAATCACAGTATCGATCTTTTCTACCGTTTTAATCACATCAGTGCCATCTGCCTTTAAAACGGTCATATCGATAAAATCTTGCCCATTATAAAAGAAAGCTGCTTCCTTATTTTTCCCACGTAAATCCTTTATTGTACCTAGCTCTGATAACGGAACTTTTCCTAATGGTGTTGAAACGATAATGCGATTAAGATCCTGAACCGTTTTAATTGAATTATCAACCTCGATAACTGTGTCAAAGCTATCATTGCTTAGTGTACCGATTGCTTTCTTCCAGCTTACTCCTTGAAGCTCGGAAATGACTTGCTCCGGCGTTACGTGGTATCCTTCAAGTTTACTAGGAATAAAGGTTATTTCAATCTTATTAGAAAGATTGGCATCTGTGATTATAACCTCTTTTACACCATCAATTTCTTCGATACGTTCCTTAATGGTTGTCTTTGAAATATTATAAAGAGTTGGTAAATCATCCCCAGTTAATGCAAGTGCTACTAGAAACTCGTCTCCGAAGCTTGCTTGATTAATAGAAACATCTTTCATTTCCTCTGGAAAAGAATTGCGCAGACGATTGACTATTCCTTGAACATCAGCTTTCACTTCATTTCCTTTATCTTCAGCCGTTGTAATCGTGATTGTTGTTCCACCAGCGTAAATGGAAGATCTGTAGTTTTCAATATTGGCAAGTGACTTAATTTCTTTTTCAATCGGTTTTGTCACTTTTTCTTCAATCTCTTCCGGTGGTATAGCCTCACCTGATATAGAGACGGAAATTTGCGGGAAATTTGCTTTTGGCATAAGTTCCCTTTTAAAGGTAAAACATGCGCCTATTCCAGCTAAAAGAATAAAAACTGTTAATAAATAAACAATCACTTTCCTTTTGATTAAAAACTCAATGATCTTGCCCACTGGTTGCCTCCTTTATCTCCACTTTTTCACCCTCGAGGAGATAGGATATTCCACTAGTTATAAGTTTTTGTCCTGCGTTTATACCGGAGAGAATTTCCACGTTATCATCATAAGTCTGACCTAATTCCACTTGTTGTTTTTTTATCCTGTCGTTCTCAACTAAAAGAACGTAATTCCCTTTTTCAGAAATCCCTACACTTTGCAATGGAACCACTATTCCCGTTGTTAATTTTCGTGGAATTTCAACGATCACGACCATGCCCTCTTTCCACTCCTTTTTTTCAAGAGGTACAGTAATTTCTACCTTGTATTTTCCTGTAGCTGAGTCAGTAATTGGTGAAATATAGGAAATGATCCCTAATAATTCATTTGTATTTTCAGTTGCTATATTTACTTTATTATTTAATTGGAACTGATCAATAGAATCTTCCCCTACTTGAACATGGATCTTTACCTTTGACAAATCGACTAAATCAACTACCGGTGTTCCCATAGTTGTGATATCCCCTTCAATCTTTTTCACATCCATGACTATTCCACTAAAAGGGGCTTTCAAAGTTTTACCTTCTAAATCCTGGCTCACTCTTGCTGTTTCTTTTTGTGCTTGAGCAATAGAAAGATTAGCACTGGCAATTTGATTCTGGTCTGGTCCCTTTAATAATGTATCAAGTGCCAGTTCCTCTGTTTTCAGGGTGTTCTCAAATTGTTTAGCTTGAATTTTTAATTGTTCTACCTCGTTTTTACTTATGGCACCATTCGCAAGTAATTGTTCTCCAATGTGCAGGTCTTGCGTAGCCTTATCTAAATTACGTTTTGCATCTTCAATTTTTAATTTTTGCTGTTCGATATCCTCTAAGTCCGCGCCCTGCAGTAATTTAAGTTTGGATGCATTTGCCTCCTCCATCTGCCTTTGAACAAGTATGGATTCACTTGCAGATAACTTTGTATCAAGCGTCCCTAAAATTTGTCCCTTTTGAACAAAGCCCCCTTTTTTTACATTAAGATTTATAATTTTTCCGTTTGAATTAAACATAAGTGATGCCGTTTGATTAGGCTCCACAATCCCCATAAGTGACATCGTAATAGGATCCGTTTGCTTTTGAATTGTTATTACATCGACAACCTTTAATTTTTCTACTTCCATTTCTTGAATATCTTGAACATCTGCCTGCTTTCCTCCACAACCAGCGACGGTCAATAATAGGATGGCAGTTATACCTATAAGTGAAAATTTCCTCATTTTATACCTCCTCGTAAGTCTAGCTTTTTTTAAAAAAACACAAAATACATTGCAATCATTACAATGAATAAGCCTATGAACAATAAGCTACCTTTTAATAAAAATCGCTGATTTAAGGGTTTGTGATAGGTTGGTTTTAATTCACCAGGACCGTCAGGATGATTTAGCATGTCAATTAATTCTTCTTCATTTTTTCCATTTTCTTTTGCAATCGAGAAAAGTTCTTCATAATGTTCGATTACTTTTTCTCGAGATTCAGAGGACATTAGTTGTCTATTAATCTTTTGCAACCATTCTTCTTTTTTCATTTTGGCCCCCTATTTAAATACCTTTGTTACTCAACTAACAATACATTCCATTAGTCATGTCTAATAGTTCCTTCAGTCATAACTTTGGTCATATACAATCAAATGCGCCTTGGCGTATTTGCGCCCAGATTTTTTCGAGTTCACTCGAAAAACTACCTCTGAAAATCTGAGGCATCCGCCGGAGGCTTTAACTTTATTCAGCCGGAGTATGTACAACCACTGAATTAAAATACTATTTGAATTCATTTCGCCACTTATGGAAGTGGGAGACTTCTGCTGAATGAAGTTAAATTACTTGGTTATTACTTCCATTTTTTTATAACTGCCATTATGATGAATTAAAAGGGGTGACATTTTTTGAAGGACATAAAATTGCTGTTAGTGGATGACCAAGAATTAATCCGGGAAAGTCTGCAAATTATCCTTAATATGGACGAAGAAATAGAAGTTGTTGGCTTGGCTGATAACGGGAAGGCTGCTGTCGAATTACTTGAACATACAACACCTAATGTGATCTTAATGGATATTAACATGCCGATTATGAGCGGAATTGAAGCTACCCGTTACATTAAAAAATATTGGCCGGAAATCCGCGTCATTATGTTAACCACATTTCAGGAAATTGAGCATGTTAAAGAAGCACTTACAATTGGTGCTGAAGGATATTTACTGAAAGCCATTCACCCGCATGATCTTATATCCGGTATAAAGCTGATTCACCGCGGAGGAACACTCCTTCCACAAAACTTGGCAAAATTAATAATTGAACAGGTCAAAAATGCGATGCTGTCCACCAACTCTTCATTGTCAAAAGAGAATGTTGCAACTACAAAATACGGTCTAAGTGAAAGAGAGATTCAAATATTACAGCTTCTAGCTCAAGGTTTGAGCAATCGAAATATTGCTGAAAAGCTTCTTCTTTCTGAAGGGACAGTGAAAAATTATGTATCTAGTTTGTACAGTAAGATGGAAGTTAAAGATCGCTTAGAGGCCGTTATGAAAGCGAAGGATATTATTTAATTAGATTACTAGGGGGCTAGCTAGGTTTTGAGCATGAAAAAGGATTGGCTTTGGATCGATTCGTTTTTGTTATTATTACGATTTTTGGTCTATTTATCAGGGATTTTCTATTTTTACATTCATCCAGAGGATTTAGAGAAAGTTCCCTATTCCGTTCTCGTCATCTCGCTTGTTATAGCCTGTACTATTCCTATGGTGTTTTATCGCCCGGGTTATTTCAACTATTGGTTATATACCTTCACTGAATTTATATGTACAGCCGGAATAGGCATCTATTTTTATGTAATCATGAATGTGACTACAGGAAATGGTTTATTTGTGGCACCTTCGATGCTGGCTGGTTTTTTGACAACAAAAAGTAACATGAAATGGACATTTCCTGCTTTTGCATTACTGCTCCCTGCTTCACAATATTGGGCTTATGAAAATATAGTTGATTTTATTTTCTCAAGTGTTGATCCAATCTTGTTCTATTGGATTGGTTATAGCCTAAACTTTGTTCTCCAATCCAATTTACGAAACCATAGATTACTAGAGGAAAATCATAAGCAATATCAATTAATCCAAGAACAAAACAAAGTACTTGAACAATATGCCAAACAAATAGAACAATTAACATTAATAGAAGAACGCAACCGACTTGCCCATGAATTGCACGATACAATCGGACATCGGTTTACATCTGTAATTATGGGGATGGATGCTGTCTCCTATTTAATACAATCCGCCCCGACACAGGCTCAGGAGAAATTATCAGTATTACGTGAAGTTACAAGAAAAGGTCTAGATGAAATTCGTGCCAATATCCATCAAATTGCCCCTATTGACATGGATACTCTATTGTCCTATGAACTAAATAAGATTGCTTTTGATTTTGCTAATCACACTGGTACAGAAATTGATTTCCGGATTATTGGCGAGGAAATCTCAGTCACCACTTCCATTCGCTTGACATTTATACGGTGTCTACAAGAAGCACTTACAAATGCAAAACGTCATGGGCTTGCATCAAAGATTGCTATTACTCTTAAATTTACCAGTAAGGAACTTATTCTCGAGGTGGAAAACAATGGTGCACAAATGGAAGAGTTTCATGCCGGTTTTGGTTTACGAGGAATGAGTGAGCGATTGGAACAGCTTCATGGTAATTTGGAAATTGTGAATGGGGAAAATAAGGGTATAAGACTAATTTGTAGATCACCACTTAAGTAACCGTTTCGACATTAAAATAAAAGGCTGTCCTCAGAAGTCATTCTTTAATAACTTTAAGGACAGCATCTAACGTGTTACTTGTTTATTTTTGTTTTAACTCTATTAAATATAGCGGGTTACCTTCAGGATCACTGAAGTAGGCAATTTTAGTTGCTCCTTCTTCCATGATAGGTTGGAATTCTACTCCACGGGATTCTAACAATTTAACTGCTTGCGCCATTTCTTCGACTTCCAACGCAATATGAACGCTTCCAGATTTTCCTGAATGAGATTCTTGTCCTTCACGCGGTTGTACCAGACCGATTGATAACCCTGGCGCTTCTACCTGAACTAGATGCCCTTCTATTTTGAATTGCACCTTTAAGCCTAGTGTTTCCACATAAAATTGTTCGGCCTTTTTTAAATCTTCTACTTCTATTGTGACAGCCCCACTTTTGAACATTTTATTTTCCTCCATTATTTTCAATTCTATTTTATTATATTTAATAATTGATTTTATTTGCAAATACCATGCTTTTTCTGAATAGACTTATTTTATAAGAAAATAATTAATTGAGAGGTCAAATTTTATTAATTTTGGTTCAATATGATAATATTGGAAGCAGAAACGATATGGGAGGAATTCATGATGTTAGCAAACTTTGAAGAGAATTTACACAAATACGCAAAACTTCTAGTAGCAAAAGGTTTAAACGTACAGCCTGGGGATTGGGTAAAGATGACCATTGCAGTAGATCAAGCACCATTAGCTCGGCATGTAACGAAAGAAGCATATGACTTAGGGGCTGAAAAGGTAATTGTAAAATGGTCGGATGATGAAATTACGAAATTGCATTATCTTCACCAACCTACAGAGGTGTTAACCAATATTCCACAATATGAAATTGATGAATCGGAAGACCATGTCTTAAATCATCGTGTTTGTCGACTTTCTATCATTTCAAGTGACCCTGGCCTACTAAATGAAGCAGATCCGGCAAAAGTGGCCACTTACCAATCTGCGTTTGGTAAAGCGTTCCATGTACAACGAAAAGCAACACAAAATAATGATTTAAAATGGACAGTTGCGGCAGCGGCCGGTGCTGGTTGGGCCGCTAAAGTTTTCCCTGACCTTGCAACATCCGAAGAGCAAGTGGATGCATTATGGGATCAAATCTTCAAAACATGCCGTGTCTATGAAGATGACCCAGTTACAGCATGGGATGACCATAAAAAGATTTTAGATGAAAAAGCAACGAAATTAAACGAAATCCAGTTTGACGCTCTTCACTACACTGCATCTGGCACTGATTTAACTTTGGGTTTACCTAAAAACCATATTTGGGCAAGTGCGGGTAGTACCGATCCAAAAGGGACAGAATTTATCGCTAATATGCCAACTGAGGAAGTGTTCTCTGCACCTGATACACATCGCATGGATGGTGTTGTCCGCAGCACGAAACCACTTAGCTATGCGGGTACATTGATTGAGGGCATCGAAGTTCATTTCAAAGATGGCAAGATCGTCGATATCTCCGCTGAAAAAGGCGATGAAACCATTAAAAAGTTAGTATTTGATAATGACGGTGGTACTGGCTTAGGGGAAGTTGCGCTTGTCCCAGATCCATCGCCAATTTCACAATCAGGAATTACATTCTTCAATACGCTATTCGATGAAAATGCTTCAAATCATTTGGCGATTGGCTCGGCTTACCCTACCAACATTCAAGGTGGTACTGAAATGAGCCAAGAGGAATTATTAAAACACGGGATGAATACAGGAACTGTCCACGTTGACTTCATGATCGGCTCAAAGGAAATGAATATTGACGGTATTAAACAAGACGGCACAGTTGTTCCAATATTCCGTAACGGGGATTGGGCGATTTAAGTAAATCGTAGAGACGGATCGAGAACATTGAAAAAGCCCCTCTTTTACCAAAATGGGGGCTTTTGTATTTTTATATTTCCTTTTGAAAGTCAACAAAGTATTGTAAGGTTTCTGGGTTTAATAAGGAATCTAAGTTAACTGCTTGTTCGACAGGGATTCCCATTAATATTTTCTTAATTGGGACCTCGATTTTTTTTCCGTTCAACGTTTTCGGTAGTTCTTCTACACAAAAGATATCATTTGGTACATGTCTTGGTGAACAGTTTTGTACAATTGTTTGGTTGAGCTGTTTTTTCAATTCATCTGTAAGGAAAGAGCCTTCTTTTAAAACGATAAATAATGGCATATACGTACGTTCACTACTAATTGGGATGTCGACTATTAAACCATCAACTACTTCTGATATAGGATCAAGGGCGCTATAAATTTCACTTGTACCCATTCTGACACCACCACGGTTAATCGTTGCATCTGATCGTCCATAGATAATTGCGCTGCCTCTAGAAGTAATTTTTATAAAATCACCATGCCTCCAAATATCAGGAAAAACATTAAAATAACTTTCTTTGTAGCGTTCTCCACTTTCATCATTCCAAAAATAAATTGGCATGGATGGCATCGGCTTGGTAACGACTAATTCCCCAATCTCATCCATCACTTCTTCGCCAAAATCATTAAATGATCGCACCGCTACTCCAAGTGAACGAGCTTGCAGTTCCCCTGAACGAACAGGCAGTAAGACACAACCTCCAACAAAACCGGAACAAATATCGGTTCCACCACTCGCGGAATACAACCAGACATCATCTTTAACATTTTCATAAACCCATTGGAATCCACTTTCAGGTAGCGGTGAACCTGTTGAGCCTATACCTCGTAGAGAGGAAAGATCAAATTGTTCCTTCGGTCGCACTCCTTCTCTTAGACTAGCCATAAGGAAGCTTGCACTCGTACCAAAAGTCGTCATTTTGGTAGATTCCGCAAGCCTCCATAATGTTTCATTATTTGGGTAACTTGGATTTCCGTCAAATAAAACAACACTCGCGCCTGTCAGTAAACTGCTCACTGTTATGTTCCACATCATCCATCCTGTTGTTGTATACCAAAAAAAGCGATCCCCTTTTCTTAAATCGCATTGAAGGCCAAGAAATTTAAGATGTTCTAGTAAAATTCCACCTTGGCTTTGGACGATTCCCTTTGGTTTTCCTGTAGTTCCAGATGAATATAGTATCCAAAGCGGATGGTCAAATGGAACCGATTCAAAAGTTAAAGGAGCCCCAATATTTTCCATCAGTAGTTGATCCCAACATACAGAATTTCTCAAACTTCTTATTTCGGTTTGGTTTTGCAAGTAAGGGATAATGATAGTTTCCTGTAGGGATGGCAATTCAGATTTTAATTTTTCAATAAGTTCTAGTCGGTCATATTGCTTTCCACTATATTGGTAACCATCTACAGCAAATAGGACCTTTGGTTTAATCTGTTTAAACCGGTCAATTACACTTTGAATACCAAATTCCGGTGCACAACTAGACCATACAGCCCCGATACTTGCACATGCTAAAAAGGCAGTTAGAGTTTCATGAATATTAGGGGCATATGATACGACTCGATCTCCAGGCTTTATACCAATTGATTTTAAGTATTGAGCTATGGCGGCCGTGTTCTTTTTAAGTTCTGCCCAAGAAAGTTCCTGCTGAGAACGTATTTCTGATTGATAAATTACCGCTGGCTGATCGGGGTCTGCATTTCGAAATACATGTTCTGCATAGTTTAATTTTGCTCCCGGAAACCATTTTACATTTAGTATTTTTTCTCCAGATAATACTTCATTATCATTCTTAGTTCCTATTATCTCGTAATAATCCCAAATAGCAGTCCAAAATGCTTCTATTTCCGTTATAGACCATTCCCACAATTCTTGGTAATCCTCAAATTTTAGCCCCCTATAGTTTTCTAACCAACTCATAAATTTCTTCAAATTTGACTTATCAATCATTTCCTGTGAAGGCTCCCATAGGTTCTTTGCGTTCACATCTTCAGTCCTCAACCATACCCCTCCCATTCTTTACCAAAATCATCTACCTTTTTATTAAACTTATATACTTGTACAACTAACCTTTCAAAATCCATTTACATTTTCTCTAATATAATTGCAATACCTTGCCCCCCACCAATACAAAGTGAAGCTAAGCCATATTTCACGTTTCTTTTCTTCATCTCAAGGGCTAAAGAATACGTTATCCTTGTGCCACTTGCACCTAGTGGATGTCCTAAAGCAATTGCACCTCCGTTAACGTTAACTATTTCCCTATCAACACCAAGCTCTTTCAGAACAGCTAAAGATTGTGCAGCAAATGCCTCATTCAATTCAAATAACCCAATGTCACTTATGGTCAATCCTGCATTTTCCAAAGCTTTTTTACTTGCTGGAACAGGACCTATCCCCATAATTTTTGGATCTACACCTGCAATCCCCCACGCAACAACCTTTGCTAATGGTTTTAATCCATTTTCTATAACATAATCCTCCGATGCTAATACAACAGCAGCCGCACCATCGTTAATTCCACTTGCGTTCCCAGCGGTTACGGTTCCTTCTTTCTTAAAAGCTGGCCTTAATCCGGCAAGGCTGTCCATGTTTACGCTATCTTTAATGTGTTCATCAACCCTAATTTCAATTTCTTTCCCTTTTTTGCTCTTTAATAGAATAGGAACAATCTCTTCTGCAAAACGGCCATTTTCTCTAGCCTGAATTGCCTTAAACTGTGACTGTAGAGCAAACTCATCTTGTTCTTCTCTGGAAATTCGATACTGATCCGCGAGATTCTCAGCTGTCATCCCCATTCCACAACCAACATATTGGTCAACTAATGAGCCCCAAAGCATATCTTCCACCACAGGTGCTTTATTAGGGGAACCGAATCGTGTCCCTTTTAACACTTGAGGGACAGAACTCATACTTTCTGTGCCTCCAGCCACGACTACTTTGGCATCACCTAAAGCTATGGATTGCGTACCAGTCACAATTGACTGCAAACCTGATCCACATAGACGATTTAAGGTGAGTGCTGTAGTAGATTCCTTCAATCCACTTTTTAAACCAATATGCCTTGCTAAATAGGCAGAACTCGTACTTGTCTGTATCACATTTCCAAAAACAATCTCATCTATTTCCGAAACAGGAATTCCACTTCTTTGAATTGCTCCTTGTGTTGCAGCCACGCCTAGTTCGATATCACTCACATCCTTCAATGATCCGCCAAACGTGCCGAATGCTGTTCTTGCTCCATCAATAATATATGTTGCCATTAGCTCTCCACCCCTATTACTTCATTCTTATACTTCAATGAATGGCATCCCTTACGCCTTCGAAAGGGATGCCCTCTGTTAGTTCATTTATGCTTAGATTTTCGCCAAATCTACTTCAAACTCTGTACCCCAAGCACTAAGGGATTCCCATACTTTCGGCTTTAATGGTAATTCCTCATGCCATGGACGTGGTTCATAAAAACCAAGCTCTGGAATAAGCAAATCCATATCCGTAAACAATTCGACGACATTACAATCTGGATCATGGTGGTACGTGGCTATATTATGTCCTGCTGTGTGACGTGATGGGCCCCAAAGGATAGGTCGGCCATGTTTCGCCAATAGATCCGAGCTTGCATATTGATGGCTCGCATCTTTCAGTTGGAAAGCAATATGATGTAAACGTGTTTCGTTTGATGCCACAACATTAATCACATGGTGATCAATATTGCAGGTTAAAAAATTAGCAAAGTTTTCACCGATTTTATCTGTAAATGTAAAGCCCAATGCTTTCTGATAAAATTGCAACGTCTTTACATAATTTGCTGCATAAAACGCAACATGACCTAATTTCTGTGGGATAATACCCGTCGTTCCAAACCCAGGAGCTGGTTGATCCATGTCAGTAAATAATTCAAGAATATTTCCTGCTGGATCCTGTACTTCCAGGAAGTTTGAAATTCCTGGTTTTGCGTCTGTTTTTAAAGTAGATTGTATTCCTTGTACATGTAATCTTTGTTGTACTTCATCTAAGCTTAATTTCCCATCTAACTGGTAGCCATAACGGTGTATTCCTTTTTGATTAGATGATGTAATTACAATATTATGATGGTCTAGACCATTGCTTAAATAGGTTTTTCCATCAACCTCTTCTGTAATCCGATAACCCATTGTATTCGTATAATATTCTGTTAAGTTTTCTGGCTCCTGCGAATAAAAATCGGCAAAGGCAAATCGAAATACTTTTACTTTTGACATAGAACATTCCTCCTAAATGGTTTTCTATTAGTTTTCTAGTTTATTAAAATCACTAAGTGTTTGTAGTAATTTAGATGGTTACAATAATTGGTTAATTATGTTACTATAATCTATGGCTTAGCCGAGCCAATGCATAGACCTTCTAGTATTTGAATTGCCCCCAAAGCAAACCAAATACGAAACAAATAAGGATTATGCCATGGAACAGTAGCTGCAAGACTAGATCACTGTATCTTTTCTAGCAGTTGCTGTATTCATGAATTTGTTCATTTGTTGTTTTAAACCATCAACAAGTATTGGCAAATTCTCAATAGTTGCTGTGCTTCCAAAAATATAGAAATCAGGTCGTACAATAACGACTTCTACACCCTTTTCTTGAAAATACTGTTTGTATTTTCCATCGATATCAATTACTATATTCGTATTTTTTGTTTCCTTATCTGAAAATTCAAAAAATTCAACACCGATACTATCCAAGAACTCTATTTGTTCCTGGCTGAGATACTTCTTTGGATCCTCAGCTATTGTCATAATCGTCCAGCCCTCGTGACCCACGATATCATCAAACAATCCCGTTTCTCCGTGATATTTCACCTTGCTTTGAAAAGATAACTGCCCAGCTAAATTGTCACTTCTACCTGCTTCTGATCTGTGAAGAATTCCATCTGTAAGAATCGGGAAATCAGGAAATGGCGGTATATCCCCAGATAAGAACATTGCATCCCTTTTTTCAACTTCTGCTGGATCAGTTACACAAATTACCTTCCCCAAATATAAAGCTGCTTCGACTACATCTCTATTATGTGGTTTTCTTTCTTTAGTGTACTGATCTAAAATGGAGTCATCTACTTTGCCACTTAAAATCATATCAAGCTTCCAAGCTAAATTATTAGCATCTCGCAAACCTGAGCATAATCCTTGACCCATGAACGGAGGAGTTAAATGCGCTGAATCACCTGCTAATATTAATCGCCCTTCACGCCATTCATCCACCCATAATGCCTTAAACGTATATATCGCATGCCTTTCCAAAGTGGAGTTTTCAGGCGTAATGTCCCAAGGTTCAAGTAAGCGCCATGCTACTTCCTCCCGGTTCATCTCTTCTTTTGTTTCACCAGGAAGAGCCATAAACTCCCACCTTCTTCTTCCAGGACCTCCTGATACTACTGTTGTAGGACGAGCAGGATCACATACCTGCAAATTCATGGGTGTCCATTCTCTTTCTACATGTGGAATAATATCCACTACTAAGAAGTCAGCTGCAAAACCTAAATCAGTAATGGTATGATTCATATTTTTTCGTACAAAACTATTGGCACCATCACAGCCCACAACATATTGTGCGTTTATGACTGTTTTTTCATCGTTTTGATCTTTTACAATCAATTCGACATGGTCAGTGAATTTTCTTAGTCCAATAGCTTCACTTCCATAATTGACACTGACAGTTGGTTGTCCGTGGCAGGCATGATCCATTAACTCCTCAATTTCTGGTTGACAAAAAAACAAATGTCCTGGCTAGCCAGAAACCCCATATGCAGAAAAATCAAGACTTAAAAGAAGTTGCCGGTCCGCATTGCACCATTCATATAAATCCTTCGCTACATCTGTATTCCTCTCAATATCCTTTGATGGAAGAATCGATTGTAAAATCCGCGCGATTTCATCATCAAAATGAACAGCCCGCGGAAGTGGATATGGGGCAGGAAACCTTTCATGGACGCTCACATTCCATCCCTTTTTTCCAAGTAATGTCGCCAATTGCTTTGATACCGGTCCATATCCGACAATCGCAACATCAACATTCTTTTGTTTCATTCAAAATCCCCCTATTCAACCAAATTTTAAAAAAATAAATTTGTAAACGCATACATTTTTAAACCAGTAAAATATTTATTTATGCAAATAGGAAACGCGTATGAAAATAGGGACCTGGGACTTATGTATTTCAGCATAAATCCCAATCTGCAACAATATTGACATTTCATTTATGATATCGTTACTTTACTGGAAACCACTTTGTTTTCTTGTTCTCCAAGATCAATACTACCATCTGTACTTCTTATTTGAAGTCGGACTACATCGCCTTCTTTAAGATATTTCTCACTTTTTAGCTGGCTCTCAAGTAGGGTATTATATTTTTCTTGGTCAGGTACAGTTGGATTCGTAATTTTTCCAAGTACTTCAGGAGTTAGGTTTAAAGCAACACCTCCAGTAGTACCTGTAATCACAAGATCTCCTTTTGACAAATCCATTATTTCAGAGAGTTCTGTTAATGTCTCTGCCGGCTTAAAGATAAGTTGACTTGTATTGGCAGATTGGCGCAACTCATCATTAACCCATAATTTTAATTCAAGATCGTGAATCAGCGGCGTATCTTCTTTATCTAGTATGTATAGGAATGGTCCAGTTGGTCCAAACGTGCGGTAGCTTTTTCCTTTTAGCCATTGCCCTTGAGAAAGTTGGACATCACGAGCAGATACATCATTAAAAATAACAAGCCCTGCCACATAATCGTGAATATTTTCATCTGTCACTTGTACTGGATTAGTAATCTCTGTTCCGATTACTAGTCCCAACTCTATTTCATAATCTAACAACTTCACGTGTGATGGTCGAACAATCTCAGAGTAGGCACCACTTAGTGAACTATCCGCTTTACTAAAGATCATATTAAACGGAGGTCTTGATGCTTCAAGTCCTGCTTCTGAACGATGTGAAGAATAATTAGCACCTTGACAAACAATTCTCGCAGGCTTTGTTACTGGGCTTAAAAGCGTTATTTCGGTAAGTAAAACGGTTTCACCTGATCCCTGTGCTAGTAATTCCCTAGCTTTTTCTACTCCTTCTTCCAAAAAGTCTGCTAAAGTGCGATATGAATCTTTTAATACAAGAATTTGTTTATCCCTTACAACGCCCCATTGCTCTTTGTTTCCTTTTTCAAATCTTACAATCTGTAATCCCATTTTTGTTCCTCCTCGTATTATTTAAGAATGATTATCGTATATATTTTCTAATATACTCTTTACACGTCTAATTAAATCTTTCATTTTAAGATAGGCTAAATCTTCATCTCTCACCATGATCGCTTCATAGATAAATCGATGTCTATCTAAAGCTTCGATGGTAGGGGTGTCATAAGGTGATTCAGGATAATCCTTTATAGCTTTTAATGTTTTTTCTCGGCTGCTAACAAGTGCTTTACGGAGGGTTTTAATCGTATTGATCATTAAATCGTTGTAAGAAGCTTGTAAAATACTTTCATGGAAATCATAATCAGCACTTGCCCACGCTTTTTCATCACCGATCGCTTGTTTAAGCCTGTTGAAGGCATCTCCTATTTTGTCCAGATCCTGATTTGTAGCTCTTTTAGCTGCTAATGCTGCAGCAACCGGTTCTAAACCCATTCTGATTTCAGTTAAATGCAATAAAAAATCTCGATTATTCTCGTCCTCAAGGACCCAAGTTAATACATCTAAATTCCACCATTGCCACTCCGAACGCTGAAGTACAACCGTACCTGCTCTTTGATTTGACCTTACTAGCCCCATGGTAGATAAACTTCTAAGAGATTCACGAATGACGGTGCGGCTTACTCCATATATTTCACTTAGTTCTTCTACTTTAGGCAATATCTCTCCAACAATGAATTCACCAGTAACTATTTTTCTTCCAAGCTCAGAAACTAATTGTTCACTTCTATTTTTCACAAGGCATTCCCTCCTATCCTTATTTAGGTCCCATCTACGAAATGATATTTATATTTTACAAAAACAAGATAGAAGGTAGTAAAGCTTTTACAACGTTTTCCTTCGCCTCCTTTTAATTAAGATATTACTAATGGCCATTAGTATGAAATAAATATTATTTATCTGAATATTATAATAAATAATATTTATTTGTTAGTCAATCGGCTTTTTTTGTAGTTTTTTGTAGTTTTTTATGTAAAAAAATTAAGGTGTGAAACAATTATATATTTCTTAATATCTATGTCTCAGACATTTAGATATGTTTCATGTATAGTAAAATATTCAAAATAAACAAGATGGCACAGTAGTTTCAATATTCCGTAACGGGGATTGGGCGATTTAATGTTTCAGGTTCAACAAAAAATAATGCTCCTACAATAATCAAATCATGATTAAGTGTAGGAGCATTATTTTTGAGGATTTATTTACCATGCTTTTCAGGTTTTTGCCCCACAAATTGAATAACATGGGCTAACCCATTATGCAGTTCCCCTTCATGGCGAACTACTTCACCCATAAAAAAGTGGACAATGCGCCAATCGGCAAAGGTTTGTAAAAATTCTTCTGGACTATATAATAACTCTAAATCACGTGGCCCCCCACTATTATAGGGGATCTGTCTATGTGAATAGACTTCAGTGATAAAATACCCTCCAGGTTTGATGGCATCCTTTACTCCTAAGAGCGTTTTTTTACGCAATTCCTTTGGAAAATGACCAAAGATACATATTATTTCATCCCACATATCTTTATTCCAGGTTGCCTCATTTAAATCCACAAGTTCAGTGTGAACGTTGACGCCTCGTTCCTCTCCTAGCTTTTTCGTTTTAGTGAGTCCAGACTCCGCATAATCCCATGCTGTTACGTTCATTCCCTGTTCGGCTAAAAAAACTGCATTACGCCCTTCGCCCTCTGCTATAGCCAATGCCTCTCCAGTTAATTGAAGTTTTTTCTGAACTTCCTCCAAAAAAACATTTGGATTTTTTCCATAGACATAGTTTTCTGATTGAAAACGTGTATTCCACTGATTCACATTTACCCACCTAACATTAATGTTTCTCTTAAATTACCATAGATTCAGAAATGAATCCAATTATTGGTCTTGAGTTCCTAATCCTCAAATTGCCCTTATTTTTGGATAGTTAATAGTAAAACAAACGTGGTCATTTTTATTTTCCACCTGTATAGTGCCACGATAAAATTGAATAATTTTTTGAGAAATGGCTAAACCGAGCCCAAAGTTACCATTGTCACCTTTATATAGGCTTTTAAAAATTTGATTGAGATCTTTTTCAGACAGCAATGGCCCATCATTCATTATTTCTATCTTCCAGGATGTCCCATTGTCTTCAAGGGAAACATGAATATTCTTAGCAGCGAACCGGAGCTGGTTTTCTAAAATATTTTCAATAGAAACTCTTATTCGGTCTGGGTTCCCAGCAATAACGGCCGGCTTCGTTTCAATATTTAATTGCCAAGATAGATCCGCATTAACAGCCTGGAAGTTTTGGACAAGGTAGGTCAATAATTTATCTAAGTGAATATTTTCTTTTTCTTTTTCATTGTCCAACATATAATCCAATGTATTTAAATACAAAACTTGTTTAATTTTTTTCTCAAGCCGAATAGCTTCATTCTTAATGATCATCGCAGTATTTTCAGGAGATTCGACGTACACTCCATCGATGATTGCTTGGGCATAACTCATAATAACCATGACCGGCGTTTTTAAATCATGTGAAATACTTTGGAGAAACTTATTTTCCTCTTCATCTGCTAGTTTTAGAGCTTGCTTCATTTCATTCATAGCCAAAGCCAAGCGGCCAATCTCGTCCTGACTATTTA
>JAENZK010000457.1 GCA_016841285.1 Guptibacillus hwajinpoensis
TTCTTTTTGAAACTCTGGAACGTTTTCTTCATGACAAATACTTGGTACGTGTGGTGAAATAACACTCATAACAATGCTCAATTTTCGAAACCTCCCTAATTTTCTGTATTTTTAATTTATTAGAAATCGGAAATCCCTTATGTAGATGTTGCAGAAAAAGGGATTTCCGATACTAACCAAAAACAAATATGCGTTATTCAACGACAGTAAAAGTTACTTCTCCTAAACCATCAAATTTACCAGAAACAACATCACCTTTGGAAAGCATAACCGCACCTGTAATGCCTCCTGTTAAAATGATATCGCCTTTTTTAACTTTTTCACCTTTTCGAGCAAGCATATTGGCAAGCATCGCTACTGAATTAGCCGGATGGCCAAGAACAGCAGCACCAGCCCCAAGCTCTTTGATTTCTCCATTAATCGTAATCGTTGTTCCAACAAGTTCTAGATCGAATTGCTCTGGCTTTTTCAATGCAGTTCCAAATACAACACGTGATGTTGATGCATTATCAGCCACGACATCCGGGAATGTAAAGTTAAAATTTTCATAACGGCTGTCAATGACTTCTAATGCAGGAAGAACATATTCTGTAGCTGCTAATACTTGGGCACCGGTAACACCTGGTCCTTCTACATCTTCACCCATTACAAAGGCGATTTCCGCTTCAACCTTTGGATGGATAACCTCACTAAGTTTTACCTGTCCACCATTATCTATCAACATATAATCAAATACATAACCGTATATCGGCTCATCTACACCCATTTGTTTCATTTTGGCATAACTTGTTAAGCCCATTTTTGGACCAACTATTTTTTTGCCATCAGCCAGCTTCATTCTCACAATTTCTTCTTGAACTAAATAAGCTTCATCAAATGTTAGGTCTGGTTTAATCGATGCCGTTACTTTTACAACTTCTCGTTTTTCATATTCAGCATCTTGCAAATAGTTTGCTATTTCTTTGACTTGTTCATTAGTAATCATTTAGACGTCCTCCCTAGCCGATCGTGACATTCTTTTGTTTAGCCAATTCTGCTGCTACATCCATGATCATATCCTCTTGACCACCGACAACGTATTGTTTTCCTAGTTCAATCAAAATATCACGGGAGTCGATGTTAAATCTCTTAGCCGCACGCTGTGCATGCAATAAGAAGCTTGAATATACTCCTGCATAACCAAGTACTAGTGAATCTCTAGTAATTTCCTGTGGCTTTTCTAAAATAGGGGCCACTAAGTTTTCAGCAGCGTCCATCATTTTATAAATATCGACACCTGTATGAATTCCTAATTTGTCTAATACTGCAACTAATACTTCAGTTTGTGTATTTCCTGCGCCAGCACCCAAACATCTCATACTACCATCGATTCTTGTTGCGCCTTCCTCAATGGCAGCTAACGTGTTCGCCATTGCTAATGAAAGATTGTTATGTCCATGGAAGCCGACGTTAACAGACAATTCTCCTTTTAAAGCACGAATTCTTTCAGCAACCTGATGTGGTAACAGTGCACCAGCAGAATCTACAACATACACCGTGTCAGCGCCATAGCTTTCCATTAACTTAGCTTGTTCAACTAGCTTCGCTGTTGGAGCCATGTGTGACATCATAAGAAAGCCGACAGTTTCCATTCCTAGCTCTTTAGCAAGATTGATATAAAAAGGGGATACATCCGCTTCCGTTACATGGGTCGCGATTCTTGCCATTTTTGCACCTAATTGTGCAGCTTTTTTCAAATCATGGTCTAAAGCGATACCAGGTAAAGCTAATACAGCAATCTTTGAATTTTTGGCAGTAGCGGCAGCAGCTTCAATCAACTCATACTCATCAGTTAAAGATAAGCCGTATTGCAGTGTAGAACCACCTAATCCATCGCCATGTGCAACTTCAATATATGGAACATTCGCTTCATCAAGGGCCTTAACAACATTAACAACTTGATCAACAGTGAATTGGTGTCTGATGGCATGACTTCCATCACGTAAAGCAACCTCAGTAATTAATATATTTTTATTCTCACTCATTATTATTTCCTCCCTTCTTTAAACAGTAGCATTTGCTAGCATTTTGATTGCCCATTGTTCAGCAACTTGAACTGATGCAGCAGTAATGATATCCAGGTTACCAGCATACTTAGGTAAGTAATCTCCAGCACCTTCTACTTCAATAAGGATTGTTATTTTATTTCCATCAAATATTGGCTCCTGTCTAATTCTAAATCCAGGAACATATTGTTGTACCTTTTTCTCCATGTCGCGAACCGATTTTACAATACCCGCTTCATCGACTGTATCACCTTCAACTAGTGCGTGGATTGTATCTCTCATAATAATTGGAGGTTCAGCTGGATTAATGATCATAACTGTTTTTCCACGCTTAGCTCCACCGATAATTTCAAGAGCACTATTTGTTGTTTCAATGAATTCATTAATATTGGCTCTTGTTGCAGGACCCG
>JAENZK010000458.1 GCA_016841285.1 Guptibacillus hwajinpoensis
TTACGACAGTACACGCCAATTCTCCACTTGATGCTCTAAAGCGGGTGGAGGGAATGGTTATTATGGCTGGAATGGATTTACCATCAAAAGTGATTAGAGAATACATTGTTGGCGCGATCGATCTGATTATTCAAGGAATTCGTCTTCCTGATGGACAGAGAAAATTAGTCTCCATTTCAGAAGTGGTGACAAATCCGGATGGAAGTGCAGGTATCCAAGAAATCTTTAAATTTAAAAGAACGGGTATAGATCATGACGGCAAGGTGCTTGGTTATTTTACACCAACTGGGATTATCCCTGATTGTTTAGATAGACTCAGAGTATTTGGAGCTGACATCGATGAATCTATCTTTGCTGCCGAAGAAGAGGTGAATATGAGTGACCATAGCTATACTCTATAGTTTGGCTGTATTATTCGGACTCTGGGGATTATATAACCTCCTAGGCTATCGAAATTCCAAGAAGGAATGGCGGAATAAGGTTGGAAAGCTGTTTGGAAATAATAAACAACGCAAAAGCTTCATCCTTGTTTTAGGCGATAAATTTGATGAGACCAAGATGGGTCAAAGCACGACGGAACAATTAAGACGTGCCAATATTCAATTGATGCCTTCCGAATTCTACGGCATCTTATTCTTTGGCGTTTTTGCAGCTTCTTTATTGCTAAATACCTTCTTTGGCATCAAGTTTCCGATCAATATTCTCACTTCCTTAATCGTGATGGAAGTGATCCGGCGCGCGCTGTTTATCATTCGCCGCAATAAATTTGAAGAGAGAATGAATGATCAGCTTCCGGAAATATGCAGGATTTTAGCGAATGCAACCCGTTCAGGAATGACGTTAACACAAGGAATCGGGATCGCTGCTCAAGAGCTGAACGAACCTGCTAAATCTGAATTTAATCGACTTTATGGCGAAATTCAGCTTGGAGTCGATTTTAATCGAGCCCTAAAAAACATGCAGAAACGAATTCCTTCAAGAGAGTTTCAGTTATTTGCGGCAACCCTCCTTATTCAAAAACAAGCAGGCGGAAACATCCATGCTGTTATGGATGAGATGGGACAGACAATGGAAGAAAGAAAGCTATTGCTGCAGGAAATTAAAACAATGACGGCGGAACAGCGCTATGTTGCCTATATTGTGCCGGTCCTTCCGATCTTTTTGCTGTTAATCATGAACAATATCAATGAAGGCTTTATTGATCCATTATTTTCAGGGATTGGGCTAGTGCTTTTAGCCGTTTTTGTAACTGGAACAGTATTAACCTTCTTTTTAATAAAAAAAGTAACGAATATAAGGGTGTAAGGCGATGGATGGATTCATTTTAATTTGTGTTATTATGTCCCTGTTTTTATTAACGATTGGCTTAAAATCCTTTTATCACTATGCGGTCAATAAACATGAGCTGAAAGAACACCTACAAGAAGAGATATTTACGAACCGTTTTCGTATTAAGAAAAGAAAAAGCTCACGTGAAAAACTACTAGAGAAAACCTTCTATTATGCGGATGATTTTTCAGTTATCGGCAATCGTATCAATTTCTTTAGTGAAGCTGAGGATGTAGAAAGATGGCTGATGCAAGCTAGTTATCCATATGGATTAACCGTCGAACGGTTCCAGGGGTTAAAGATTTTTCTTTTGCTTGTCGGCTTTGTATTTGGCTTTTTCTTGATTATCATGCACTTTCCGTTTTCGCAGATCTTAATCATCCTGTTGCCGCTCTTTGGCTACTTTAGTGTTATTTTTTGGCTGAAAAATAAGGCGCAAAAAAGGCAGGATGAACTAGGGCTTGTGTTGCCGGATTTTATGGATACCGTCAGTGTAACCCTTCAAGCGGGGGTAGGGCTTGATCAGGCATTGAGGGATATTGTTCCCTACTTTGATGGACCTGTCGGCGAGGAATTTTCGCGCTTTATCCATGAAATTGAAATAGGTGTACCTAGGGAAAAGGCCTATCGAAGATTACTAGACCGAAATGATAATGAAGCATTTCAGGCTTTAATAAAGTCTCTTATTAAAGGCTCGCGTCTAGGGGTTCCGGTAGCCACCACCTTTAAGATTCAAGCCAATGAGATTCGAAGTATGAAGAAAGAAAAAATCAAAGAGCAAGCGGCCAAGGCATCCCCGAAAATCACCTTAATCACGACTTTTATAGTGATGCCAACGGTGATGCTGTTAATTGGCGGATTAGTGGTATTAAACATGTTCGCTGGAGATAACAACCCATTTAACATGTTTAAATAGAGATTTTTAGAATACAAAGATATGAGTTCGAAAGGAGATGTTAGAGCATGAGAAAGATTTCAATTAGTCTTTATCAAAAAGTTAGAGCTGCTCTTAATAATGAAAGAGGAGCACAAACTTTGGAATGGGTAGCAGTTGGTGCAGTCGTTGTAACCATTGCAGCGCTTCTTGGTCAGGCATTTGAAGGTGATGCAATTAAAGGAAT
>JAENZK010000459.1 GCA_016841285.1 Guptibacillus hwajinpoensis
GTTTCGATCTCGATTTCTTTCTTTTCTGCCTTGCCCTTGATCATGACCGTTACATCCTCTAGAATATTTTTTAAATCAACATCTGTGATATTTAGTTTAAAACTTTCTTGTTCAATCTTAGATAAATCGAGCAAGTCATTAATTAAACTTTGTAGGCGATCTGTTTCTTTCAAAATAATATTAAGAAAATACTCCCGCATTTCTTTATCGTCCATTGCACCGTCAAGTAAGGTTTCAGAAAACCCCTTGATCGATGTCATCGGTGTTTTTAACTCATGTGAAACGTTAGCAACAAAATCTTTTCTCATTTGCTCCAATTTCTTTAACTCCGTAATGTCATGAAAAACTAGGACAACACCTTTCCACTCTTCTCTTGTACCAATTATCGGTGCACCATAGACTTCAAAATGACGTCTTTCAATCTTAAGTGGTAGATGCAGCTGTTTTCTAACTGATTTTTCGGTCATAAATATTTCTTCAATTAAGGAAATAATTTCTTTATGTTCAAAGGCTTCATGATAGAGTTTAGCAAGGTATTCACTAGGATCAATATCAAAAATATCCTTAAAATATTTATTAAGAAGATTAATATAACCTCTTCCATCAATTAAAATTAAGCCGCTTCCCATACTTTCAATTAAAGTATGCAATCTGTCCTGCTGCATTTCATGAGCGGCTGTCGTTTGCTGAAGATTACGGGCAAGGTTATTAATAGATTGACTTAGGCTTCTCGTTTCATCCATTTTATCTTCGTAAAGACGGGCCTTATAGTTTCCCTTCGAAAGCTCGTTTGCAACCATTGTTGCTGACTTAATTGGTATTGTATATAGTTCGGTAATCTTATTTTTGATTAAGATTAAAAGAAATCCAATTATTCCTAAACATGTAAAAAGAAGTACCCAAATTTTATGAATAATGATTGTGATGGATTCCATAAAAGGAGAAAAAGCCAAACCAAGAAGAAAACCTAAAAATACCGCCATTATCGACAATAAGATAAATAAAGGAAAAATAATTTTAGTTCGATTCTTTTTCATTTCCTTTAGGAACCTCCATCTTATATCCAAGTCCTCTTACGGTTTTTATATAAATCGGTTTTCTTGTGTTATTCTCAATCTTTTCACGTAAATGGCTAATATGAACATCAACTATTCTCGTATCACCTGCGAAGTCATAATTCCAAACAGCGCTTAACAATTGATCCCTAGTCAATACCTTTCCTCTATTTCTGACGAGGTACAACAGGAGCTCAAATTCTTTCGGAGTTAGTTCTAATAATTGTCCTTCAAAAAGCGCTTCGTACTGTTCAGGAAAAATTATTAAGCCCCCATGCTGAAGTTTCTCTTGATCTGCCGAATCGAACGTTTCGTTTTCTTCTATAATTTGAGTTCTACGTAGTATTGCCTTAACACGGGCAACGACCTCCCTCGGACTGAAAGGTTTTGTCATATAATCATCAGCCCCTAGTTCGAGCCCCAATACTTTATCAAATTCATCACCTTTTGCGGTTAACATTAAGATGGGAATCATCACCTTTTTCTGTCTTAACTCTTTACAGACCTCAATCCCATCTTTTTGGGGCAACATCAAATCCAATATCATAAAATCCGGTTTTTCGTCGAGAGCAAGCCGAAGCCCTTCCTCACCATCCATAGCCGTTTTTACTTCAAAGCCTGCTTGGACTAGGTTGTATTGTAATAGTGTCAGAATTGACTCTTCATCATCCACAACTAAAATTGTTTTCTTCACAAAATCGCCTCCATTCCAGATTAATGCTAGTTTATCTTATTTTATCATATATAAAAAAAATGCCCCTATAAAGGGGCATTTTAGATAAAGTTATTACTAAGCTAATACTTTCATAACATTTTTAACAGATTCTACTGACTTGTCTAATGCTGCTTTTTCTTCAGCAGTTAATTCAAGCTCAATAATTTGTTCGATTCCGTTTCCACCAATGATTGTTGGAACTCCAAGGTAAATACCTTCATAGCCATATTCACCTTCAAGGTAAGCAATCGTTGGTAATACACGGCGTTGATCTTTAAGAATAGCTTCGGCCATTTCTACAAGTGAAGCAGCAGGAGCATAGTAAGCACTACCGTTTCCTAATAGGTTAACAATTTCTCCGCCACCTGTACGAGTACGCTGGACGATTGCTTCTAAACGGTCAGCTGGAATTAATTTCTCCAATGGAATTCCACCAGCAAAAGAATAACGCGTTAACGGCACCATGTCATCACCATGTCCACCTAAAACAAAACCAGTAATATCTTTAACTGATAATTTTAATTCCTGTGCAACAAATGTACGGAAACGAGCTGTATCTAGTACACCTGATTGACCGATTACGCGGTTTTTAGGAAATCCTGATTCTTTATAAACAGTGTAAGTCATTGCATCAACAGGGTTTGTTAATACAATACTATAACAATTTGGAGATTACTT